>JAYSSN010000072.1:0-4820 GCA_043720555.1 Rhodobacterales bacterium
CACATTGGCCAGCGCGACATCCACGGCCACCTCGTCAATGTCAGAGGCAATCACCACCGCATCGGGCATGATCGCCGCCGCCGCCATCGCAAGTACCGCCGTGCCACAGCCTATGTCCGCCACACGGCCGGGCGCAAACCCCTGATCCGCCAGCCGGTCGAACGCGCGCAAACAGCCCAGCGTCGTGCCGTGATGCCCGGTGCCAAAGGCCACCGTTGCCTCGATCTGCAAGGCCACGCGCCCCACTGGCACCTTGTCGGCATCATGCGAGCCAAACACAAAGAACCGCCCCGCCTCGACCGGTGACAGTTCGCGCCGCACCTTGGCGACCCAGTCAATCTCGGGAAGTTCGCTCAGCGCAAAGGGCTTCGCACCAAAGGCCAGGGCCAGCATGTCCAGCACCATCTCATTGGGCTGTTCCAGAAAATAGGCCCCCACCTCCCACAGTGCGGACCCGTCCTCGATCTCGAACACACCAACCCCGACCGGTTCCGGTGTCAGCTTTTCCAGTGCCGTGGCAAGGGCAATGGCGCCGGCTTCACCGGGCAGCGTGGTCAGGGCAGAATAGGTGGGCATCGCAGCGCCTTTCAGAGGGTTGAGGCGGGATAGACCCCGCCCCGCCCCCGGTCAAGCCTGCACACTGACGCCGATAGGGCAGGTCACCCCCGTGCCGCCGATCCCGCAATAGCCGTCAGGATTTTTGGCCAGATACTGCTGGTGATAATCCTCGGCATAGTAGAACACGGGGGCCGGCATGATCTCGGTGGTGATCGCCCCGTACCCCGCAGTCTTCAGCCGGTCGGCAAACACCGCCTTCGTTGCCTGCGCGGCCCCGGCCTGCGCCTCACTGTAGGTGTAGATCCCCGACCGATAGGTCGAACCGACATCATTGCCCTGCCGCATGCCCATGGTCGGGTCATGCCCTTCCCAGAACAGCTTCAAAAGCGCCTCATAGCTGACCGCCTCGGGGTCAAAGATCACACGGACGACCTCATTATGCCCGGTCATCTGGGTACAGGTCTCCTTGTACGTCGGGTTTGGCGTAAAGCCCGCCGCATATCCCGCCATCGTCAGCCAAACGCCCTGCACGGCCCAGAACTTGCGCTCCACCCCCCAGAAACAGCCCATGCCGAACATCGCCTCTTCCATCCCCGCAGGCACAGTGGATTTCAGCGGAATGCCCGTCAGGAAATGGGTCTCGGCCGTCGGCAACGGCGTCGGACGCCCCGGCAGGGCATCAGCAGCACTGACCATTTCGGTCGCTTTACGGGACATCAAGAACATGGGGAAACCTCCGTTTGCTCATCGCAATATAGTGGTCCTGTCGCCAGATGCAAAAACAGCACCGCCAGCATCACATTTTCTGTCGATAAATATCCTCGGGGGGCGAGGGGGGCAGACAGCCCCCCACTTCCGCCTTCACAAAAAGCTCTGCGGATCAATGTCGATCGCCAGACGGACCTGCGACGGCAGCCGCAACTGCCCCACCCATTCCGCCAAAGCCGCCTGCAAGGCCACGCCCTTGTCCGCCTTGACCAACAGGCGCACCCGGTGCCGCCCCCGCACCCGCGCAATCGGGGCGGGCGCCGGGCCGAACACCTGCGCCCCCACGCGGCGCAAAGGTGCGTCGCGCCGCGCAAGTTCGGCCGCAAAGTCAAACACCAGCGCCACATCGGGGGACGACAGAATGATCCCCGCCATGCGCCCGAAGGGCGGCACCCCCGCTGCTCGCCGCTCGGCGGCTTCGGCCGCCCAGAACGCTTCTTCGTCCCCGCCGAGGATCGCCCGGATCACCCCGTGCCCGGGCTGGTGCGTCTGTAACAGCGCCACCCCCTGCCGGCCCGACACGCGCCCCGCCCGCCCCGCGACCTGCCGCATCAATTGGAACGTCCGCTCTGCCGCCCGCAGGTCCGACCCCTGCAGACCCAGATCCGCGTCAATCACCCCCACCAGTGTCAGCAGCGGAAAGTTATGCCCCTTGGCCACGATCTGCGTGCCGATGATGATGTCGGCACCGCCTTGCGCAATTGTCACGATCTGCTCTTTCAACGCCCGCGCCGACCCGAACAAATCCGACGACAACACTGCCGCCCGCGCCGCCGGGAACCGCGCCGCGACCTCCTCGGCCAGGCGCTCCACCCCCGGCCCCACCGCCGCCATCCGGCCTTCCACGCCACATGTCGGGCACGCGACCGGCACGGGCTTTGTCGCCCCGCACTGATGACACACGAGGCGCTTCTGGAACCGGTGCTCGACCATCCGCGCATCGCAATGATCGCAACCGATCTGGTTGCCGCAGGCGCGACACAGCGTGACAGGCGCAAAACCGCGCCGGTTCAGAAACAGCATCGCCTGCTCGCCTGCCGCAATCCGGGCCGCCACCTCGCGTGCCAGTGTCCCCGAAATCCACTGATCCACGGGCAGCTTTTCGCCCCGCATATCAATTGCCCGCATCAGCGGCATATCCGCAGCACCATAGCGCGCGGTCAGGTCCAGCCGCGCGTATTTCCCCGCCTCGACATTGGCCCAGGTCTCCAGCGATGGCGTTGCCGAGGCCAGAACCACCGGGCACCCCGCGATCGCCGCACGCAACACTGCCATGTCGCGCGCGTGGTACAGCACGCCGTCTTCCTGCTTGTACGACCCGTCATGCTCTTCATCGATCACGATCAGCCCCAGATCGCGGAACGGCAGAAACAGTGCGGACCGTGCCCCCACGACCAGCGATGCCTCGCCCTGCCCCACCATCCGCCAGACGCGCCGACGCTCGGTCATCGTGATACCCGAATGCCACTCTGCGGGGCGCGCGCCAAACCGCGCCTCGACCCGCATCAGGAAATCTGCGGTCAGCGCGATTTCCGGCAACAGCACCAGCGCCTGCCGTCGCCCGCGCAAACATTCCGCCACTGCCTCCAGATAGACCTCGGTCTTGCCCGACCCGGTGACGCCCTTCAGCAGGGTGGTGGAATATCCCCCCAGCGCCACCGATGCGACCAACGCATCCCCCGCCGCCACCTGATCGCCCTCCAGCCGCGCCCCGCCCCTTGGATCGAGCACCGGAAACGGCGTGTCCCGCGGCGCGTCTTCTTCCAGTAGCACTCCGGCCTTCACCAATCCCTTGACCACCGATGCCGTCACGCCGGCAGCGTCGGTGATCTCAACCAGGGTCACCGCTGCGGCGCCAAAGCCGCGCAGCGCCTCGATCACGCGGAACCGCGCATCCGTCATCTGGTTCGGGGCCGCGCCAGCAAGACGGTACACCCGCCGCAGCGATGGCGGATCGCCCAACCCGGGTGCGCGCGTCGCCAACCGCAGCATCGCGGGCAAGGGTGTCAGCGTGTAAGCCGCTGCCCGCACAAGAAAGCTGCGCAACTCTGCCCGCATCGGCGGGGCGTCCAGCACCCGGTTGACGGCGCGTATCTTCGTGGGATCAAAGCGGCCCTCGCCCGGCCCCCAGACCACCCCCAGCACCCGGCGCGGTCCCAGCGGCACCTCGACGAAATCCCCGTCGCCGCAGCCACCCTCCGGTGCGCGATAGTCCAGCACCCGGCCCAGGGGTTCGGTGGTCAGCACCCCCACCAGATCACCCGCTGCATAGACCCGCTCGCTCACCTGCAATCCACCTTCCGCTTGGCCCCCCTTTGGGGTAAACCCCTGACCAACCCCCTGCAACCCATGCCAAGGACGCCTGCCATGAAATTCTTTGTCGATACCGCCGATGTCGCCGCCATCGCCGAACTCAATGATCTGGGCATGGTCGACGGCGTCACCACCAATCCATCCCTGATCCTGAAGTCCGGCCGCGACATCATTGAAGTGACCAGGGAAATCTGTGGCATCGTCTCGGGCCCGGTTTCGGCCGAAGTGGTCGCGCTGGCTGCCGATGACATGATCGCCGAGGGCCGCAAACTCGCCGCCATCGCCCCGAACATCGCGGTGAAAGTGCCGCTGACATGGGACGGGCTGAAGGCCTGCAAGGTGCTGTCGGGGGAAGGTTTCATGGTCAACGTCACGCTGTGCTTTTCCGCCAATCAGGCGCTGATTGCGGCCAAGGCCGGGGCCACCTTCATCTCGCCCTTCATCGGGCGCCTTGACGATATCAACATGGACGGGCTGGACCTGATCGGTGACATCCGTACGATCTATGACAACTACGATTTCAAAACCCAGATCCTCGCCGCATCGATCCGCACCGCCAACCACGTCAAGGATTGCGCCCTGATCGGCGCCGATGTGATGACCGCCCCCCCCGCCGTCATCAAGGCACTTGCCAGCCACGTGCTGACCGACAAGGGGTTGGAGCAGTTTACCAAGGACTGGGCAAAAACCGGACAGAAAATTCTGTAACGGTACATTTCCCCCGCGACCGGCCCATTGCACAAAAGCCACGTGCAGGATTGGTGACATCCCACCGGGTGACGTAGCCACATTCCTGTGTATAATGTCCGAAAAATGAAAAACGGGCAGTGACAGAATGATCGACCAAGACATGCGCGACCGCATCATGGCGGCTCCTGAAACGGTGCTGGAAGACCGCGACGTGATGGATGCGCTGATCGCCGCTAACGAACGCGCCATGGGCAGCAACATCGTCGATCTGCGCGGCATCGCCATGGAACGCCTGTCCAACCGGCTTGACCGGCTGGAGGATACCCACCGCACCGTCATCGCCGCCGCATATGAAAACCTGGCGGGGACCAACCTTGTCCACCGGGCCGTATTGCAGATGCTCGATCCTCTCGGGTTCGAGGACTTTCTGAAATCCCTCAATGACGTCGCCCAGACCCTGCGCGTCGATTGCATCCGCCTTGTGCTGGAAT
>JAYSSN010000073.1:0-4814 GCA_043720555.1 Rhodobacterales bacterium
GGGTGCCAAGCGGTGCATGAGGGGGCGTCAGGCGCCGCTGTCGCACGGATGGTCACCGCACCTCCCCTGGATGCTCCGGCCCTTGACGCCCGCACCTGCCCGCATTACCCCGCCGCCATGACCGATCCCGTCGCAGACCATCGCAATTTCTATGGCCGCACACATGGCAAGACCCTGCGGGCCAGCCAGAAAACCTATCTGGCCGAAGGCCTTGCCCCCCTGTCCGTGCCCCATGTAACGCGCGAGGCCAACCCCGCGCGCACTCCATTGGACCTGACGCACATCACTGACAACCGCCCCCTGTGGCTGGAAGTCGGCTTTGGCGGCGGTGAACACCTTGTACATATGGCCGCGACTTACCCCGACATTTTCATCATCGGGTGCGAGCCTTACGTGAACGGCATTGCAATGCTGCTGGGCAAGGTGCGGGCCGCAAATCTTGATAACCTGATGATTCATCCCGGGGATGTGCGTGATCTGTTCGATGTGCTCCCGGTGGCATCGGTGACAAAAGCGTTCCTGAACTACCCAGACCCATGGCCGAAAGCCCGCCATCACCGCCGCCGCTTTGTGACGCCCGGCTATCTGGCCGCTCTGGCCCGCGTTACCGCACCGGGCGCAGAGTTCCGTGTGGCGACGGACATTCCCGACTATGTGCGGCAAACACTGGAAGCGGTGCCACCGGCGGGTTTCGATCTGGTGACGCAGGGAGATCAGTCCTGGCCGGATTGGCTGTCCACCCGCTACGAACAAAAAGCGCTGCGCGAAGGTCGCCCGCCACACTATCTGACCTTTGTCCGGCAGGGGTGATGCACTGCCAAATAGTTTACAGGGCAGGAGTTTTTGTGAACGGGCCCATTTACAGACAAGGGTAGTTCAGGAACCGCCAGCTGTTCGAATTCCTGCCCCCAGCACCCCCATGGACCAGACGCGCCCCCTGCGCTATCACCGCTGCGATACGCCAAGGAGCCGCCATGTCCGCCCACACCACACCCGAACCGATGACCGCCCGCAAATCCGGCCCCCTGCGCGGCACCGCCGAGGTACCTGGTGACAAGTCGATCAGCCACCGCTCGCTGATTTTCGGCGCGATGGCCGTCGGTGAAACCCGGATCACGGGCTTGCTGGAAGGTCAGGACGTATTGGATACCGCCAAGGCGATGCGCGCATTCGGCGCCGAGGTGACCCAGCATGGGCCGGGGTCATGGTCCGTGCACGGTGTTGGCGTCGGCGGCTTTGCTGAACCTGCGGATGTGATCGACTGTGGCAATTCCGGCACCGGCGTGCGTCTGATCATGGGCACGATGGCCACCACCCCGATCACCGCGACCTTCACTGGCGACGCATCGTTGCGCAAACGCCCGATGGGCCGGGTGACCGATCCATTGTCGCTGTTCGGCACCCAGGCCTACGGGCGCAAAGGTGGCCGCCTGCCGATGACGGTGGTTGGCGCGGCCAGTCCCGTGCCCGTCCGCTATGTCTTGCCCGTGGCTTCAGCGCAGGTGAAATCCGCCGTGCTGCTGGCCGGGCTGAACACGCCGGGCGAGACGGTGGTGATCGAGCGCGAACCGACGCGGGACCATTCGGAACGCATGCTGCTGGGTTTCGGCGCCGATTTGCATGTCGAGAAAACCGCGCAAGGCCATGTCATCACCCTGAAAGGCCAGCCCGAACTGCGCCCTCAGACCGTGGCGGTGCCGCGCGATCCGTCCTCCGCCGCTTTCCCGGTGTGCGCCGCGCTGATCGTGGAAGGATCCGACATTTTCGTGCCCGGCGTCAGCCAGAATCTGACCCGCAATGGCCTTTATCTGACACTGGTCGAGATGGGGGCAGATATCACGTTCGAGAACCCCCGCAGCGAAGGCGGCGAGCCTGTCGCCGATCTGCGGGTGCGGTTTTCCACCCTGAAGGGCATCGAGGTGCCACCCGGACGCGCGCCATCCATGATCGACGAATACCCGATCCTGTCCGTCGTCGCGGCCTTTGCAGAAGGGACCACCGTCATGCGGGGCATCAAAGAACTGCGGGTCAAAGAGTCTGATCGCATCGACGCCATGGCGCGCGGGCTGGAATCCTGCGGGGTCCGGATCGAGGAAGACGACGACACCCTGATCGTGCATGGCATGGGTCCGGGCGGCGTGCCAGGCGGGGGCACCTGCAAGACCCATATCGACCACCGCATTGCGATGTCATTCCTGGTGCTGGGCATGGCCGCGCAAAATGCGGTCAGCGTCGATGACGCCTCGCCGATCGCGACGTCTTTTCCGGTGTTTGAAGGCCTGATGCAGGCCCTCGGTGCGGCGATGACGCGCCCTTAGCACCCGCTGTCAGCAGTTGTCTGCCGTCGCGGACCCGTCCAGAGATATCTGCGCAAACGTGAGGGGCGCCGGGATGATCTTTACAGTCGCCATCGATGGCCCGGCAGCGGCGGGCAAGGGCACCATTGCACGGGCGGTGGCAGACACGTTCGGGTTTGCGCATCTGGATACCGGACTTCTGTATCGCGCTGTGGCGGTCAAGGGTGGCGATGCCGTGGCAGCGGCGCGCAGCCTGACAGCGGCGGACGTGACGCGCGGCGATCTGCGCACGCAGGCGGCCGGGCAGGCCGCCAGCCGGGTTGCAGTTGTGCCAGCGGTGCGCGCGGCGTTGGTCGATTTCCAGCGCCACTTCGCGCGGGCCGAAGGGGGCGCGGTGCTGGATGGTCGCGACATTGGCACGGTGATCTGCCCGGAGGCCGAGGTAAAGCTGTACGTCACCGCCAGCGCTGACGTGCGGGCCCATCGCCGCTGGCTGGAACTGGGCGGGGATGAGGCGCAGGTGCTGGCCGAGGTACTGCAGCGCGACGCCCGCGATATGGGCCGCGCCGATGCGCCCCTGCGGGCTGCGGCGGACGCGCTTGTCCTCGATACCAGCACGATGACCGTGGACGAGGCCGTGGCGCGGGCCTGCGCCGTGATCGCGGCCCGCCTGCCCTGAGCGCTGCGCCGTGCACCCGCGAACATCCGTTGTGCGCTGGCGGCCATTGCTGCAGTGCAGCGCAGACTCCAGATAGAGTGGGCAACACACCGCCCGCTCAGGAGTACCATGGGGGGCATTGGAAAGATGAGGCCGACCATGCTGAACGAAAAACTGAACTGGCGCTATGCGACGAAGAAAATGGATGCGGGCAAGTCCGTGCCGGAGGCATCCGTGAACCGCATTCTGGAAGCCGCACGTCTGGCCCCCACCTCCAGCGGTTTGCAGCCGTTCGAAGTGATCGTGGTCACGAACCCCGAGGTGAAGGCAAAACTGCGGGCCGCGGCCTTTGATCAGGCGCAGATCACCGATGGCTCGCATCTGCTGGTTTTCGCGGCCTGGGACAATTACACCGTGGCGCGGATTGACGCTGTGGTTGACCAACTGGCTGCCGAACGGGGCGGCCCGTCTGATGCTGTAACCGCCTACTATGACCAGCTGAAAGGCATGTATCTGCCGCGTACCGAGGACGAAAACTATCAGCATGCTGCGCGTCAGGCTTATATCGCCTTTGGCATCGCGGTGACGGCGGCGGCGTTCGAGGGAGTGGACTCGACCCCGATGGAGGGGTTTGATCCGGCACAGGTTGATGAGATCCTCGGCTTGCGGGCACGGGGTCTGCGGTCGGTGACGTTGCTGCCGCTGGGCTATCGCGACACGGCCGGCGACTGGTTGGCCGGGCAAAAGAAAGTGCGTCGCCCGATGGATGATCTGGTGACACTGGTCGCCTGACCTTTGGTGAGGCCAGAAAGGGCGGCTCGCGGCAGCGCGGGCCGCCCTTTCCCTTGCCAGCCGGCCCCGCACCCGCTATAGCGCGCCCATCCTGACAGGAGTCCTGCGCGCCGGTTTTGCCGGAGCGCTTTCTGCATTCAGGCCAGCAAAGACCGGCGGAGCCAACCGCATGGCCAGAAAACCATGAAAAAGGAACTGAATACGCATGTGCGCTAAAGCAACAATGGAAGACTTCGAAGCCCTTCTGAAGGAAAGCTTTGAAATTGACACGCCCGACGAGGGCACGGTTGTCAAAGGCCGGGTGATCGCAATCGAAGCGGGCCAGGCCATCATCGATGTCGGCTACAAGATGGAAGGCCGCATCGACCTGAAAGAATTCGCAAACCCCGGCGAGGCCCCGAATATCAATGTGGGCGACGAGGTCGAGGTGTTCCTTGACCGTGTGGAAAACTCCCGCGGTGAAGCCCAGATTTCGCGCGAGAAAGCCCGCCGCGAAGAAGCCTGGGATCGTCTGGAAAAAGCATACGCGTCGGAAACCCGCGTCGATGGCGCGATCTTCGGCCGTGTCAAAGGTGGCTTCACGGTGGATCTGGGTGGCGCCGTTGCGTTCCTTCCGGGCAGCCAGGTTGACGTACGCCCGGTGCGCGACGCCGGTCCGTTGATGGGCATGAAGCAGCCGTTCCAGATTCTGAAAATGGACCGTCGCCGTGGCAACATCGTTGTCTCGCGTCGGGCGATCCTTGAAGAATCGCGGGCGGAACAGCGCGCTGAAGTGATTGGCAACCTGACCGAAGGCCAGACGGTTGACGGTGTGGTCAAGAACATCACTGAGTATGGTGCGTTCGTGGACCTTGGCGGCGTTGACGGCTTGCTGCACGTGACCGACATGGCCTGGCGC
This sequence comes from Rhodobacterales bacterium, assembly GCA_043720555.1. Classification (GTDB taxonomy): domain Bacteria; phylum Pseudomonadota; class Alphaproteobacteria; order Rhodobacterales; family Rhodobacteraceae; genus JAAFHS01. Next base: position 4,646 of record JAYSSN010000073.1, read on the forward strand.
CGGGTGAACCACCCGTCAGAAATTCTGGCGATTGGTGAAACGGTCAAGGTGCAGGTCATCAAGATCAACAAAGACACCCACCGCATCAGCCTTGGCATGAAGCAGCTGCAGTCTGACCCATGGGATGCGGTTGAAAAGGCCTATCCGTTGGAATCGATCCACAAGGGCC
>JAYSSN010000074.1:0-1989 GCA_043720555.1 Rhodobacterales bacterium
GCCCCTGCGCGAGTTCGTGGCGTGCCACCTCGGCCGGGCAAACGCTGTAATTCTCGACCCCCGCGGCGCGTGCGATGTCGGGCAGGGCGGCAAGCGCCGCGGCTGCAGACCCATGTTCGACAATCAGGCGGTGAAAGGTCACCGCGCCGACCCTGCGGGAGCGAATGAGACGAAGCCAATCCAGCGGATCGTCGTCCACCAGGGGTGTGGGGTGGGGTGTTGGGTAAGACAGAAAACCCGCCATGTACGCCTCGCCTCATTCGCGATTCGGACATTGGCCCATCCAGGGTTAATAAGGCGTGAATGCCCCGCCCGGATTTCTCTTTGCGAAATACGCAGCTCCGGTCGCGGCCCACGCCACGATGAGCAGTTGAATTCTGTCCCGCTTTTGATCAAAAAGAAACACAGTCAAAGGAGCACCCCATGCTGAACGCCGAAGTCGCCAAGCGCCGTGATGATGCCATTTCTCGCGGGGTGGGCATGATGACCCAGATCTACGCCGACCGCGCCCTGAACGCGGAAGTGTGGGATATCGAAGGCAACCGTTACATCGACTTTGCCGCAGGCATCGCGGTCGTGAACACCGGCCATTGCCACCCGCGTGTGATGGCTGCGGTGACCGAACAGATGTCGCGCTTTACCCACACCTGCCATCAGGTGCTGCCCTATGAAAACTACATCCGCCTTGCCGAACGGCTGAACGCCGCCGTGCCGGGGAACTTTGCCAAAAAGACGATCTTCGTCACCACCGGGGCCGAGGCCTGCGAGAACGCCGTGAAAATCGCCCGCATCGCCACGGGCCGCAATGGCGTGATTGCCTTTGGCGGCGGCTTTCATGGCCGCACGTTCATGGGCATGTCGCTGACCGGCAAGGTGGAGCCTTACAAAAAGGGCTTCGGCGCCATGATGCCCGATGTCTGGCATGTGCCCTTCCCGCAGGACGTGCACGGCATTTCCACGGCTGACGCCATGGCGGGCATTGCCAAACTGTTCAAGGCTGACCTCGACCCCGCCCGCGTCGCTGCCATCATCTTTGAACCGGTGCAGGGCGAGGGTGGTTTCTACCCCGCGCCCGCCGACCTGATGCGCGCCATTCGCAAGCTGTGCGACGAACATGGCATCGTGATGATCGCAGATGAGGTGCAGACCGGCTTTGCCCGCACCGGCAATCTGTTTGCCATGCAGGGCTATGACGTCGCTGCCGACCTGACGACAATGGCCAAGGGGCTGGCTGGCGGCCTGCCGCTGGCCGCCGTCACGGGCCGGGCGGAACTGATGGATGCCGCCCACCCCGGCGGCCTGGGTGGCACCTATGGTGGCAACCCGCTTGGCATTGCCGCCGCACACGCGGTGCTGGATGTGATCGAGGACGAAAGACTGTGCGACCGGGCCAACGAACTGGGCAGCCGCCTGAAACAGCGGCTGGAGGCGATCCGTTCGGTGACGCCCGAGATTTGCGACATCCGTGGCCCCGGCTTCATGGTGGCAATGGAATTCGCCAACCCCGGCACGCATGAACCGGACGCTGGCTTTACCGGCCGGGTGCGGACCGAGGCGTTGAAGCGCGGGCTGATCCTGCTGACCTGCGGTGTTTACGGCAACGTCATCCGCTTTCTCGCCCCGATCACCATCCCGGACGCGCATTTCGCCGAAGCCATGACGATCCTGGAAGAATCGGTCGCCGCGGCGCGCATCTAGCCACGGGTGATCTTACCCCGTCCCCGCGCCCACTGCGCGCCCGCACCAGGCGCGTGGTGCCGGTGCCGGTGCCAATGTGTGCATCTGGCCTGCAAAACCAACGAACCGTTTGCGCAGGCGTGGAAACCGATTCCATTTCGTCACTTCATCGTGATTGAAAAAGCATCCTTGTTAATAAAACATCAAAGATAAACAACCTTTAGGAGTTTAATAATATCGTTAATTAAATCCAGAGTTGCAAACTGTACTTAAATGGTGGTCAAAACACCAAAAACGGCAACTTTGTGGCAT
>JAYSSN010000075.1:0-13272 GCA_043720555.1 Rhodobacterales bacterium
GGTTTCACCCCGCCAAGAAAAAGAGTCGGGGCGAGCCCCGACCTACCCCTTGATTGCTTTCAGCACTGCTTCGCCGAGACTTGCCGGGCTGTCGGCCACTACGATCCCGGCGGATTTCATCGCCTCGATCTTCGACTCCGCGTCGCCCTTGCCACCGGCGACGATGGCGCCGGCGTGGCCCATGCGGCGGCCGGGGGGGGCGGTGCGGCCGGCGATAAAGCCGGCGCAGGGTTTGGCGCGGCCGCGTTTCGCCTCGTCTTTCAGGAACTGCGCGGCCTCTTCCTCGGCAGCGCCGCCGATTTCGCCGATCATGATGATGCTTTGGGTTTCGGGGTCGGCCAGGAACATCTCGATCACCTCGATATGCTCGGTGCCTTTTATGGGGTCGCCGCCGATGCCGACGGCGGTGGATTGGCCAAGGCCGAGGTCGGTGGTCTGTTTCACCGCCTCATAGGTCAGGGTGCCGGAGCGCGAGACGACGCCAACCGAGCCACGCTGGTGGATGTGGCCGGGCATGATGCCGATCTTGCAGGCGCCGGGGGTGATGACGCCGGGGCAGTTCGGGCCGATCAGACGGGATTTGGAGCCCTGGAGGACGCGTTTGACGCGCATCATGTCCAGCACCGGGATGCCTTCGGTGATGCAGACGATCAGCTCCATCTCGGCGTCGATGGCTTCGAGGATGCTGTCAGCGGCAAAGGGCGGCGGAACATATATCACGGTGGCATTCGCCTGCGTCGCATGGCGCGCTTCATGGACCGAGTTGAAGACCGGCAGGTTCAGGTGCTCAGATCCGCCCTTGCCGGGTGTCACACCACCCACCATCGTGGTGCCATAGGCAATCGCCTGTTCAGAGTGGAAGGTGCCCTGGCTGCCGGTGAAGCCCTGGCATATCAGGCGGGTGTGTTTGTTGACGAGTACGGCCATATGAGGCGTTCCTTCGATGTCCAGCTTCAAAGCAAGGCCGGATCATCCGGCCCGATGTTCATGTCACGCGATCAGAAGGCAAATCGCACGCCGCTGTCGGTATCTGATCCGCAGTTGGGATCATTGCCGCCAGAGGTGATCGTTGCCGTCACGCCGGTATCGAAATCCAGCCGGGTACAACCCATGTCGTCCTTGGAGTAGAAAAAGGGCGCGCCTTCGTCGACACCAAGCGTCGCAGCGAGGATTTCAGATGCCATGGCGCTGTCCACCACCACGCTTTCGACGTGGCAAAAGCTGCCGTCGTCGGCCATGTAGACAAAGGTGTCGTCACCCACGCCGGGGTTGAAGTACGTCAGCCCCTCTTCGCCGTCGTCGCTGCGTGTCCAGAACAGGGCGTCCAGCATGTCGCCGGTCAGGCCCAGATCACCGCCACCCGACATGCAGGCCATGTACCCTTCGACAAGCTGGCTTTGCGGATCGGCGTCCTGCGCGGCAAGCGGGGTCGCGGCCAGCATCAGGGCTGTTGCGAGCTTGCCGATCATCCCTTCACCGCCTTCACGATCTTCTGCGCCCCGTCCTTCAGATCGTCGGCGGCAATCACGTCAAGGCCGGAATTCTTGATGATTTCTTTGCCCAGTTCCACGTTGGTGCCTTCCAGCCGCACCACCAGCGGCACCTTCAGACCCACCTCTTTTACCGCGGCAATGATGCCTTCGGCGATGATGTCACAGCGCATGATCCCGCCGAAGATGTTCACCAGAATGCCTTTGACCTGCGGGTCGGAAGTGATGATCTTGAAGGCCTCGGTCACCTTCTCCTTGGTTGCGCCACCGCCGACGTCAAGGAAGTTGGCAGGCTCTGCACCGTACAGCTTGATGATGTCCATCGTCGCCATTGCAAGGCCTGCGCCGTTGACCATGCAGCCGATTTCACCGTCCAGCGCGATGTAATTCAGATCAAACTTCGACGCGGCGAGTTCCTTGGGGTCTTCTTCCGTCTCATCGCGCAGCGCCATGATGTCGGGCTGGCGGTACAGGGCGTTGCCGTCAAAGCCCATCTTGGCGTCAAGGCATTTCAGGTTGCCATCCGTCATCACGACCAGGGGGTTGATCTCGATCATCTCCATGTCGCGCTCGATGAACATCTTGTACAACGTGCGGATCAGGCCGACACACTGCTTGATCTGGCTGCCTTCCAATCCAAGGGCAAAGGCCACCCGGCGACCGTGGAAATCCGAAAGACCTGACGCAGGATCAACATCGAACGTCAGGATCTTTTCGGGCGTGTTGTGGGCCACATCCTCGATACTCATCCCGCCTTCGGTGGATGCGACAAACGAGATGCGGCTGGACTGGCGGTCGATCAGCAGCGCGAGGTAGAGTTCGCGGGCAATCTCGCTGCCGTCTTCGATGTAGATGCGGTTGACCTGCTTGCCGGCGGGGCCGGTCTGGATTGTCACCAGCGTGCGGCCCAGCATCTGGCGTGCGAATTCCGCCGCCTCACCCACCGAACGGGCCAGACGGACGCCGCCTTTTTCGCCCGCCTCGGGTTCCTTGAAATGGCCTTTGCCTCGTCCGCCCGCATGGATCTGCGATTTCACCACCCACAGCGGGCCGTCCAGCTCTCCGGCGGCAGTCTTGGCATCCTCGGCCCGCGTCACGACGCGGCCATCCGATACGGGGATGCCATAGCTGCGCAGCAGCGCCTTGGCCTGATATTCGTGGATGTTCATCGGTCAGCCCCGCGTATGGTTCGTTTCGCTGCGTGATGGCATATTGCGGACAGGTTGCAAAATGACAAACGCCTGAGAGGGCGCAATTTGACCAAGAAAGCGGCATTTGTGATCACACGTTTTCAGAGTGTGATCACAAATAGAATTCTCACAGGCGTCTCAGTTCAGAAACACGGTGAAAAGCAGGGCGTCCCCCGCCATCATCTGTTCAAAAGCGCGCCAGTTCCCGGTGGCAACGGTGCGCCCCGGTTCGATATAGGGCACGGCCGCATAGCCCTGCACCCAGCCGACAAGATCAATCGGCGCGGGTTCGGTGAACATGCGTTTCAGGTTGACGCCCCGGCCTTCGGGACTGCGCCAATAGGGGATCAGTGCCGTGCCGTTCAGCATCGCCTCGCCATCGGCCAGCACGGACATCCACATCGTGCCAGTGCCCGGCGGCAGCGTCAGACCAAGCGCCGAAGTTTGCGCATCATTGGGCAGCCATTCACGGTCATTGTCCGATTCCGCGCCGACCAAACCCCAGAAGCGGCGGTTCTGGGCGACCATGTGCAGAAACTGTGCGTGGGCTGATGCCAGACGCGCGGTATCGGGCTGCTGATCCAGCGCGCCGATGATGACCGAAACCATATCCGTGGCCTCATCCATACCGTAATACGTCGGCGATGCCTGCCCGGGTGTCAGGCCAAGTGCGGCACGCGTGTCAACCATCCGGGTGATGGCATCGGTCGGGCTGTAGGCGACGATGGTATCGCTGACGCCTTGCAACAGATACGTATAGGCCGTCAGCCATGCCGCATCGGCGGCATCGAAGCGGATCACGGGCAGGGCGGCGGCGGGGTCGCGAGCGCCCCACTGCCAGCCCAACAGGATCGGGCCAAGGACGCTGCCCATATCCTCGCCTGCGTCGCGGCCGCCGTTTGCGTTGATGTCGAACCAGATATCGGAAAAATCGATCTCGACCCCGAAATCTGCGTCCGCCGGGATCGCCAGCAGCGGCGCGCGGGCAGCATTCATCCGCGCCGAAATATCGGTAAAAAGACGGGTGACAAGGGCCGCGTCAAAGGGGCCGGGCGCAGGATTTTCGGGAATGGGCAGCCGCATGACGGGCAGCATCAGCAAACTTTGCGACACGCCTGCATACCAGCGGGCTTGCAGGGCGGCCTCGATACTGCCCAGAAAGCGCAACGCGCCGAGGGCAAACAGGTCTTCGGGCCTGGGGCTGGCAATCGCCTCAAGCCGGTTTGCGGTGGCGCCGATCCCGCTTGTGGCGATTTCATCGGACAGCGACTGGGCGGTTGCGGCGGACAGAAGTACGAGCGTGAAAAGACAGGAAAGACTGAAGCGTTTCATCAAAATGCCCCTTGCATGATTACAAAATTGAAAATGCGCGCCGGATGGCGCGCATTCAATGGGCTTGATGGTGTGGAATCCCTTACCGACGCGCAGCGATCAGGCGAGCGTCGGATCAATTGCCTTGCAGGCGGCAACAAGGCCCCGCACGGCGTCGACGGATTTGTCGAACATCGCCTGTTCGTCCTTGTTCATCTTGATCTCGACGACGCGTTCCGCCCCGTTGGCCCCGATGACCACCGGCACGCCGACATAAAGCCCGTCAAGGCCGTAAGCCCCTTTTACATAGGCAGCCATCGGCAGAACGCGCTTTTGGTCTTTCAGGTATGCCTCTGCCATCTCGATTGCGGCGGTGGCGGGGGCATAAAAGGCCGATCCGGTCTTCAGCAAACCCACGATCTCGGCCCCGCCGTCGCGGGTGCGCTGGACGATGGCGTCCAGTTTGTCCTGCGTGGTCCAGCCCATTTTCACCAGATCCGGCAGCGGAATGCCCGCCACGGTGGAATAGCGCACCAGCGGCACCATGGTATCGCCATGACCGCCCAGAACGAACGCCGTGACATCACGCATCGACACTTCAAATTCAAGGCTGAGGAAATGCCGGAACCGTGCGCTGTCCAGTACACCCGCCATGCCGACCACCATGTGATGCGGCAGGCCGGAAAACTCGCGCAGGGCCCAGACCATGGCATCCAGCGGGTTGGTGATGCAGATCACAAAGGCCTGCGGGCAGTGTTTTTTGATACCTTCGGCGACCGACTTCATGACCTTGAGGTTGATCCCGAGCAAGTCATCACGGCTCATCCCCGGTTTGCGGGGCACGCCGGCGGTCACGATGCACACGTCAGCGCGGCGCAGGAAGGCAAAATCATTGGCCCCCGACATTGCGGCGTCAAAGCCTTCGGACGGGCCGGACTGCGCGATATCCAGCGCCTTGCCCTGCGGCGTGCCTTCGGCGATGTCGTAAAGGACCACGTCGCCGAGTTCTTTCAACGCTGCAAGATGGGCGAGAGTGCCGCCGATCTGCCCCGCACCGATCAGTGCAATCTTGGGTCTGGCCATGGAACGGCTCCTTCAGTCCGATTGATTTTAGGGCCTTGGGTAGTCGTTCACGAAACCCAGTGCAAGCCTGCTGCAGCCCGGCGAACTGGTGCGGCACCGAAAACGCAGCTATGGCTTGGCCCAAAAGTGGGGGGCAGCATGGACGGTGGGGCATTCTGGGCGGCGGCGGTGGTGGCGGCGATGCTGGTGGGCATGGGCAAGGGCGGCCTGCCGGTGGTGGGCATGCTGGGGGTGCCGATGCTGAGCCTGGTGATTTCACCTGTCACCGCGGCGGGGCTGTTGCTGCCGGTGTATATCGTGTCGGACATGTTCGGGCTTTATGCCTATCGCGCGGCCTTTGACCGGCGGGTGGTCGCCATTCTTGCTGTCGGCGCGACCATCGGCGTGGTGCTGGGCTGGGCGACGGCGAGCGTGGTACCGGAATGGGTGGTCACGATGCTGGTCGGATTGATCGGGGCGGTGTTCGCCGCAAACCTGCTGCTCCGGCATCCCGTGGCGGGCGAGACGCGGGTTGCGCGGGTCGGGCCGGGGGTCTTCTGGGGCGTGCTGACGGGGTTCACCAGCTTTGTCAGCCATGCGGGCGCGCCGCCGTTTCAGGTTTATGTCATGCCCCTGCGGCTGGCCAAGGCGGTGTTTGCAGGCACGACGACCGTATTGTTTGCCTATGTGAATGCGATCAAGCTGATCCCGTATTACGCTCTGGGGCAGTTGAATCCGGGAAACCTGAAGATTGCGGCCATTCTGGCCGTGCCGGCGGCACTGGCAGTGTTTGCCGGGGTGCGGCTGGTGCGGCTATTGCCCGAGGCGCTGTTCTTTCGGCTGGTGACATGGGCATTGTTGGCGATTTCCATCAAGCTGATCTGGGATGGTCTGTCCGCGTAGGGCGCGGGCGCGGGGGGCATCGAGCCCCCCCCCGCCCGCATTGCCATGGACTGTCCCGGCCAGGGTGCGGTGGTTTGACGTGGCCCTGTGCGGCGGCCACGGGTTTCCCGCCACAGCGTGGATGCGACCCTGCATTGCACCGCGACCAGTGCTGCAGCCGATTGCGGTCCGCGCGTTTTGACGGCAGGGTAGCGCAAAACCGGAGTGTGCCATGACCCTGCTGATCCTTGGTGTTGCCCTGTGGTGGGCCGCGCATCTGTTCAAGCGGCTGATGCCCGCGCGCCGCGTCGCCATGGGCGATGCGGGCAAGGGCGTGGTCGCGGCGGCGATCCTTGCTGCCATCGCGCTGATGGTGATCGGCTATCGCAGTGCAGATGTGGTGCAACTGTGGAACCCGCCGGCGTTCCTGACCCATGTGAACAATCTGCTGATGGTGCTGGCGATCTACCTGTTCGCATCCAGCGGTGCCAAAACCTGGATCACCACCCGGATCCGGCATCCGCAGCTGACGGGGGTCAAGACTTGGGCGGTAGCGCATTTGCTCGTGAATGGCGATCTGGCATCCGTGGTACTGTTTGGCGGCCTGCTGGCCTGGGCCGTCGTGTCGGTGATCGTTATCAACCGGTCGGGTGACGTCTGGGTGCCTGAACATGGCTGGCCAATGAAAAACGAAGTACAGGCGGTGATCGGGACAGGTGTTGTCCTGGCCGTGATCGCCTTCATCCACAATTGGCTTGGCTATTGGCCATTCGGGTAAATGCATGAAACTTTATCGTTTTCTGTCGGACGACGACACATCGGCCTTTTGCCACAAGGTCACGGCGGCGCTCAACAAGGGCTGGGTGCTGCAGGGTGATCCGGCATATGCCTTTGATGCGGCCAAGGCAAGCATGCGCTGCGGGCAGGCCGTGGTGAAAGAGGTGCCGGGCGACTATTCGCCCGAGGTGAAGCTGTCCGAACACTGACCATCGCCGCTGTTGAGCAGGATGCCACCGATCCTGATGCGCGACGTCAGCCGGTACCGCGTCCGTGGCGCCACGTGACCTTGACGGTAAGCCGCCACCGCCGGGTCGATCTTTCGTATGATTTTTCAGGTACGATCACGGTGTTTTGTCATGCGCCACGACGCGGTTGCGCTGATCTTCAGTGCCGCGCCTCCGGTGTCGGCCGCTGCATCAGACTTCGGTGTTTTCGCCGGTGTTGGGCTTGCATACGCGATCGACCGGGGGGGCGACGGCAGGAACGCGCTGGAACGGCCGGCGTATCTTCAGGAGGAGCGTGTCGGTTTCCAGGCCGGGATCGGGATTCTGGCAGCGCGTCAGGCGGACCTGAACGAAGTTGATCTGTCCCTTGACCATCGCAACGAAACCGCCCACGGTTTTGGCTATGGCATTGGTTATACACGCTATATCTATCCCGATAAGGGGTGGGCCAGCATTGGGCCCGATTGTGCGGCAACCGACCGGATCACGCTGGCGCTGAACTGCGGTGTCTGTCTGGTAGAAGATGCGGGCAGCGATTATCCGGGTTATGTCGCCCTCGCGCCTGGCTTTGATACGACGCTGCTGGGGCAGTGATACTGCGCCCGTGCTGACAAAACGCTTGCGTTCTTGCGAGGCTACCGGATGATGACCGCCAACGGGGCGGCGGTTTTCGGGGGCAGGTATCATGGCCAGAGGTTTCGTTATCACGGGCATTCTGTGCGGGCTTGGGAGCGCTGGCTGGGCGCAAACCCCCGCTTGTGGCTTTACCGGCCCCACGATCTTTCCCGAACTTGAGGCGGCGGAGGCCGCGTTTGTGGCAGGCGACTATCCGGGCTTTTTTGCGCTGGCCGGGGCGATGATGCCGAATGTCGATGGCACAGCGTTGATGGCCGGGATCAGTGACGCCGTGCCGGGCGGCTTTGTCAGCTGCACAACCATCATTCAGCGCGAGGATGTGGGCGGTTTCGTGCAAGAGGTGACGATCTTTGATCTGCCCGACCAAAAGGGGCCCATCAGCCTGTATCTGCAAAGCGCTTTTGTGAATGGCGAGCGGCAGGTGATGCAGTTTTCCTTCGACAGCGCCCTTGGCCCGGTACTGGAGAAACTGCGCTAATCTGTGATCACAGCCGAAATTTTTGCGATCACAAATTGCAAAAACCTGACATGTTTGCGAAAACATGCTGCATCTGCGGCGACAGGGCGCGTGACATGCGGGGAAAACCCGCTAAATAAAAATCGACACGACACGACGCGCCGGGGCAGTACCCCGTCGATGATAAAGGGAACCATAATGGCCGAGGCGAAGCGGGTGGAACGCCCATTGTCCCCACATTTGCAGATCTACCGCAAACAACTGACCTCGATCACGTCGATCCTGACGCGGATCACGGGCAATGCGCTGATCGTGGGGGTGATGCTGGCGGTCTGGTGGCTGCTGGCGGCGGCAACGTCGGATGCGTATTTCGCGGTGGCCGATGGTGTGGCGACATCGTGGTTTGGAGATCTGGTGTTTACCGGCTCGCTCTGGGCGGTGTGGTATCACCTGCTGGCGGGCGTGCGGCACCTGATCTTCGATACGGGGCGGGGGCTGGATATTCCAACCGCTGAAAAGCTGGGTTGGGCCTGCATCGCGGGGTCGGTTGTGCTGACCATCATCACCATCCTGATCGTGTGAGGGGCAACATGCGTTATCTGACCGACCGCAAACGGGCTGAGGGCAACGGGTCCGCCCATGCCGGGGTGCATCATCACTGGGCAATGACGGTGTCATCGATTGCCCTGCTGTTCCTTGTGCCCGCATGGGTCTACATTTTCGGCTCGGCCCTGGGTGGTTCGCGCAGTGATGTGGTGGGTGCCTTTGGCCACCCCTTCACGGCGATCCTGACGGCGCTGATCCTGGTCGTGGGGATGCGCCATTTCGCCATGGGGGCCACCACGATGATCGAGGATTACGCGCGCGGCACTACCCGCAAGCTGCTGATTGTCTTTGTGATATCGCTGTCGTGGGTGATCGCCGCTACGGGCCTTTTCGCACTTGCCCGCATCGCACTGTAAAAGGGACTGACATGACCGCCTATCCGTATGAAGTGCATGACTATGACGTGGTTGTCGTGGGGGCCGGGGGTGCTGGTTTGCGCGCGACGCTTGGCATGGCCGAACAGGGCCTGCGCACCGCCTGCGTGACCAAGGTGTTCCCGACGCGCAGCCACACTGTCGCCGCACAGGGCGGGATTGCCGCAAGCCTGGGCAACATGGGGCCGGATAGCTGGCAGTGGCACATGTACGATACGGTGAAGGGGTCCGACTGGCTGGGCGATACAGACGCGATGGAGTACCTGGCGCGTGAGGCCCCGAAGGCTGTCTATGAACTGGAACACTACGGCGTGCCGTTTTCGCGTACCGAGGATGGCAAGATCTACCAGCGCCCTTTCGGCGGCCACACCACCGAGTATGGTGAAGGCCCGCCGGTGCAGCGCACCTGTGCTGCTGCCGACCGGACGGGGCATGCGATCCTGCACACGCTTTATGGCCAAAGTCTGAAGAACAACGCGGAATTCTACATCGAATACTTCGCGCTTGATCTGATAATGACCGATGGACGCTGCACCGGCGTTGTGGCCTGGAAGCTTGACGATGGCACGATTCATGTGTTCAACGCCAAGATGACCGTGCTGGCCACCGGCGGCTACGGGCGGGCGTATTTCAGCGCGACAAGCGCCCACACCTGCACCGGCGACGGCGGCGGGATGGTGGCGCGGGCGGGCCTGCCCTTGCAGGATATGGAATTCGTGCAGTTCCACCCCACGGGCATCTACGGATCAGGCTGCCTCATCACCGAAGGCGCGCGGGGCGAGGGCGGCTATCTGACCAACTCGGAAGGCGAGCGGTTCATGGAACGCTATGCGCCGACCTACAAGGATCTGGCCAGCCGCGATGTCGTCAGCCGCTGCATGACGATCGAGATCCGCGAAGGCCGCGGCGTGGGTCCGAACAAGGACCATATCCATCTGAACCTGAACCACCTGCCGAGAGAAACGCTTGATCTGCGCCTGCCGGGGATTTCGGAATCGGCCCGGATTTTCGCTGGCGTGGACCTGCAAAAAGAACCGATCCCTGTGCTGCCGACCGTGCATTACAACATGGGCGGCATTCCCACGAACTATTGGGGCGAGGTGCTGAACCCCCATCCCGGCAACCCCGACGCCATCTTCCCCGGTCTGATGGCGGTGGGCGAAGCGGGTTGCGCATCTGTGCATGGCGCGAACCGGCTCGGGTCGAACTCTTTGATCGACCTCGTGGTGTTTGGTCGCGCGGCGGCGATCAAGGCGGGTGAGGTCGTAAACCCGAAAGAGGCCGTGGCACCGGTGAACAAGACCGAAGTGGACAAATCGCTGGCCCGCTTTGACGGACTGCGCCACGCCAACGGCAGTATCGGCACAGCGGACCTGCGGCTGGACATGCAAAAGACCATGCAGGCCGACGCCGCGGTGTTCCGCACCGACAAGACACTGGCCGAAGGCGTGGTCAAGATGACCGCTGTGGCAGGCAAGATGGCCGATATCAAGGTCACCGACCGCTCGATGATCTGGAACAGCGACCTGATGGAAACGCTGGAACTGACCAACCTGATGCCGAACGCGCTGGCCACCATCGTGGCGGCCGAGGCGCGCAAGGAATCGCGCGGCGCCCACGCGCATGAAGATTATCCCGCACGCGACGATGTAAACTGGCGTGTGCACTCGCTGGCCTATGTTCATGGTGAAAAGGTGACGCTGGGGTCGCGTCCGGTGCATCTTGACCCGCTGACCACAACCGCTGACGGTGGGATTGATATGAAGAAGATCGCTCCGAAAGCGAGGGTTTATTGATGAAGGCTGGCCGCGCCATTCATCGTCTGGCGGGATTGTTTCGTGGTCCGGGCCGAGGCACGAAAGAGCGCGGGCATGTCCTCATTGCCGGCACAGGCAGGGCGGGAACGACATTCTTCGTGCGGATATGCACGCGGCTCGGTCTCGACACCGGATTCAGCGAAAAGCACATTGCGGCGGCCGAGGGCAATGTCGGTCGGGCGGGCCTCGAACGCAGGATCACGCGCGCGACCATCGCAAAACTCCCCGAGATCATAAAAAGCCCGCACGTCGTGGATGTGCTTGATGCCGGGCTGCGCGAAGGTTGGCTGGCCGTCGATTGCGCCATAATCCCGGTCCGTGAGCTGACGGCCGCCGCCGCCAGTCGCAGGGCCGTCAGTGAACGTGCTGCGGTCTTGGGTCAGAATCCGAATGATGCACCTGGCGGGCTTTGGAAAACCAACGATCCGGCCGCGCAGGAGGCCGTGTTGGCCGTCCAGTTCTACAAGGTGGTCGAAGCGCTGGTGGCGCACGATGTCCCAATCTTATTCTTGAGTTTCCCGCGCTTTGCCAACGAGCCGGATTATCTCGTCGAGGTGCTCGGCGACTTCTTTGCCACCAGGTTTGGGGTGGACGAAGCCGCGCTGCGTGCCGCCCATGCCGCTGAAGTCCGGCCAGAACTCATCGGAGATCACACATCATGACACAGGTCCGAACAAACGTGTCCGACGCATCGGCCCGGATGGACACTTCTGCGCTCACGCGCGCTTGGGCGGCATGGTCCGCCCGGGGCCCGCGCATCGCCACAGCACTGCTTCTCGCGGCCTGCTCCCCCCAGCAGCTGGCCGATAACGTCACGCGTGAGGCGGCGGAAACCGTGGTCACGCCGATCCTCGATGATTACATGACCGGCCCGCAGGCGCAGGGGGCCACGGCCTGTATCCTGGACAATGCCGCACCCGAAGAAATCCGCGCGCTGGCGCGTGACGTCGCGGTGATGGCGGGCACAACGACCGTGCAGTCGGTGCTGAACATCGCCACCCGGCCCGGTACGATGGCCTGCTTTGCATCCGTCGGTGCGCCCGTTCTGCCCAGAACCGGTGGGTTTTGATGCGGCGCGCAGTGCTGGCCCTGGTGCTGTTGTCGGCCTGTGGCCCGGTGCCACTGCCACAGGCGGAACGCGACTGCTTTGAGCGGGCGCGTCTTGCCCAGCAGCCGCGCGGCGCGGTCGGCATCGGCGTCAACTCCGACGGTGATGTCGGCGGCAACCTGGAGCTGAATGTCTCGTCCGATTTCATCCTCGGGCGTGATCCTGCGGCGGTCTACGACGCCTGCGTCGTGCAACGCTCGGGCGGCCAGCTGCCATCACGCCCGCTGTATTCATACCCGGAATGGAGAGGGTAAATCATGGTTCAGTTCACGCTGCCGAAGAATTCAAAAATCCGCACCGGGAAAACCTGGCCGAAACCCGAAGGCAAGGCGGTGCGCAAGTTTCAGGTCTATCGCTGGAACCCGGATGACGGCGAAAACCCACGCGTCGACACCTATTTCGTCGACATGGATCGCTGCGGCCCGATGGTGCTGGACGCGCTGATCAAGATCAAGTCCGAGATCGATCCGACGCTGACCTTCCGCCGGTCCTGCCGCGAAGGCATCTGCGGGTCATGTGCGATGAACATCGACGGCATCAACACGCTGGCCTGCATCTATGGCCTGGATGAAATCAAGGGCGACGTGAAAATCTACCCGTTGCCGCATATGGCCGTGGTCAAGGACCTGATCCCCGACCTGACGCATTTCTACGCCCAGCATGCCTCGATCATGCCGTGGCTGGAGACCAAGACGAACCGCCCCGCAAAGGAATGGAAGCAGTCGATCGATGACCGCGCCAAGCTGGACGGCCTTTATGAATGCGTGATGTGCGCCTGCTGCTCCACCTCGTGCCCGTCCTACTGGTGGAACTCTGACCGCTACCTTGGCCCCGCAGCCCTGCTGCATGCCTACCGCTGGATCATCGATTCGCGGGATGAGGCAACGGGCGAGCGGCTGGACATGCTGGAAGACCCCTTCAAGCTGTACCGCTGCCACACCATCATGAATTGCGCCAAGACCTGCCCCAAGGGGCTGAACCCCGCCAAGGCGATTGCCGAAATCAAGAAGCAGATGGTCGAACGGGTAGTCTAAGCGCGACTGTGCATCTGCGCGGGGTCTTTGCGCGCAACCACCGGTATCGCTGCAGACGGTCCGGCCCTAGGGTCTGGGCTGGCAAAGGCGGGGCGCGCGATGGGACAAGTGGTTGACGGCATCTGGTATGACATCTGGTACGACACCCGGTCGACGGGTGGTGCCTTCGTGCGCAACGATGCGGCCTTTCGCAACTGGGTGACGGCAGACGGCAGCCCCGGTGCCTCGGGCACAGGCGGCTACATCGCTGAAACAGGGCGTTATCACCTGTACGTGTCCTATGCCTGTCCATGGGCGCATC
>JAYSSN010000076.1:0-13215 GCA_043720555.1 Rhodobacterales bacterium
GTATCATTCACACCTTTCAGCAATACGGTTTGCGACAGCAGCGGAATACCCCCCCGCGACAGCCGCGCCAAAGCAGCCTGCGCGGCCTCGGTCAGCTCCTGCGCATGGTTTGCATGCACCACCACGTAGACCGTCGCCCGCGTCTGCAAGGCCGCCAGCATCGCCGCATCGATGCGCTGCGGTGCCACAACCGGAATGCGGCTGTGAAAGCGGATGACGTCGATATGCGGGATATCCGACAGCGCCGCCACAATTGCAGCAATCCGGCGGGGCGACAGCATCAGTGGATCGCCGCCGGTCAGAATAACTTCGGTAACGGAAGGGGTTGCGCGCAGATATTCATACGCCTGCGCCAGATCGTCCGCACCCAAAACACCCGTGTCGCCCACCGTTTCGCGCCGGAAACAAAAGCGGCAATAGACCTCGCAGCTTTGAGTGACGGCCAGGATCACGCGGTCGGGGTAACGATGCGTCAGCCCCGTGACCGGCATGTGCGCGTGATCGCCGATGGGATCGGCCAGATCGCCGGGGCGGATGTTCAGTTCGTCGGCCAAAGGCACGAACTGGCGCGCCACCGGATCGTCCGGGGTAACGATTGCGGCCTGCATCGCAGGCGTGATCCGGACGCGAAAATCCTGGGCCACCGCCTGCAGGGCGACCCTGTCGCGACGCGGGCTCAACCCCGCCGCGATCAGATCATCCACACCCGTCAGGGCGCGGACCGTCTGGGGCCGATGCGACACCGTCACGCTGCAACCTCTTGTTCAAGCCGTCGGAAACTGGCGGCGGTTATCGGTGGTGCCCCCCGCTTTTGCAAGGGTCCGGGTCAGTGCAGGCGAAACTCGCCCACGACATTGCGCCACTCACCGGGGCCGATCAGCTTGCGATGCGTGAAGCGCACCGAATGCAGCGGTCCTTCGATCTTGTCCTGCCAGAATTCAATGAACCGAAAAAGGCCAGGATAATCCGGCGCAAGGTCATAGTCCTGCCAAATGAAGATATTGAGAACATTACGATAATCCGGCAATCGGTAAAACATTTCCGCCGTCGTCAGCCCATATCCCTTCAGCATCATCTCTGTCTCGGAAGGCATCATGCCAAACCTCCTTTCACGCGGCAGCCTTCCAAGCTTGCCACATCCTTATTAAATTACAATAAAAACAATATGTTATCAATACAACAAGGTGGCTGCCAATCCGGTGTGAAGCCACCATTGCACCCCCATCCCTAGATGGTGTAAAAGATGCGCAACAAGATATAGCCCCTTTGCCCGAAAGGCTGGCACTGCATGAACGACATCCCTGACGATATTGAAAACACTGACGAAATGCCGCACCGTCCCGGTTTCCACGGTCCCAGTGTCGATATCGTCGACGAAATGAAGACCGCCTATCTCGACTATGCGATGAGCGTGATTGTCAGCCGTGCCATTCCCGACCTGCGCGACGGGCTGAAACCGGTCCATCGCCGTATTCTGTATGCGATGCACGAAACCAGCAACGGCCACGACAAGCCCTACCGCAAATCCGCCCGGCCCGTCGGTGACGTGATGGGGAAATATCACCCCCACGGCGACAGTGCGATTTACGACGCACTGGTGCGCATGGCGCAGCCATTTTCGATGTCGCTGAAGCTGCTGGATGGCCAGGGCAACTTCGGGTCGATGGATGGCGATAACGCCGCCGCAATGCGTTATACCGAAGTCCGGATGGACAAGCCTGCCGCGTTCCTGTTGGCGGATATTGACAAGGAAACAGTTGATTTTCAAGACAACTACGATGGAAAGGATCGCGAGCCGACAGTGCTGCCGGCGCGCTTTCCCAATATGCTGGTCAACGGGGCCGAAGGCATCGCTGTCGGCATGGCCACGCGCATTCCGCCGCACAATCTGGGCGAGGTGATCGACGGCACCCTCGCATTGATTGAAAACCCCGATCTGTCGACCGAAGCATTGATGGAATACATCCCCGCGCCCGACTTTCCGACCGGCGCGATGATCCTGGGCCGTTCGGGTGCGCGCAAAGCCTATCTTGAAGGGCGCGGCTCGGTGATTATCCGCGCCAAAACGCGGGTCGAGGAGATCCGCAAAGACCGCTACGCCATCATCATCGACGAGGTGCCGTATCAGGTAAACAAGGCCCGGATGATCGAAATCATCGCAGAGCAGGTACGCGAGAAAAAGATCGAAGGCATCGCCCACGTTCAGGACGAATCCGACCGGATCGGTGTCCGCGTGGTGATCGAACTGAAACGCGATGCCACCGCCGACGTCGTGTTGAACCAGCTTTTCCGCTTTACCCCCATGCAGGTCAGCTTTGGCTGCAACATGCTGGCGCTGAACGGCGGCCGGCCAGAACAACTGATGCTGCGCGATTTTCTTAGCTATTTCATCTCGTTCCGTGAAGAAGTTGTCGCAAAACGGACCGCATTTGAATTGCGCAAAGCCCGTGAGCGCAGCCATATCCTGTGCGGCCTTGCCGTCGCCGTATCGAATGTGGACGAAGTTGTTGCAACGATCCGCTCATCAGCCGACCCCGCAGAGGCCCGCGAGCGGCTGATGACGCGCCGCTGGCCTGCGGGCGAAATCATTCCCTTCATCAGGCTGATCGACGATCCGTCGCACCCGGTGAACGAGGACGGCACCTATAACCTGTCCGAAGTACAGGCCCGCGCGATCCTGGAGCTGCGCCTGCAACGCCTGACGGCTTTGGGTGTCAAGGAAGTGACCGACGAACTTCAGGAACTTGCCGCCAAGATCAAGGATTATCTGGCAATTCTGGGGTCACGCGACCGGATCATGGCGATCATCTCGGACGAGCTGCGCGAGGTGAAGGCGATGTTCGCCGTGCCACGTCGCACCGAAATCGTCGATTGGTCCGGCGACATGGAAGATGAAGACCTGATCGAACGCGAGGATATGGTGGTGACCATCACCTCGGGCGGCTACATCAAGCGCACGCCGCTGGGCGAATTCCGCGCGCAGAACCGGGGCGGCAAGGGGCTTGCCTCCATGTCCACCAAGGAAGACGACGTGGTCACCACGCTGTTTGTGGTCAATACCCACACCAACCTGTTGTTCTTCACGACCGATGGCATGGTTTACAAGCTGAAAACCTGGCGTCTGCCGCTTGCCGGTCGCCAGGCCAAGGGCAAGGCGATGGTCAATCTTCTGCCGATTGAACAAGGGGTGAGCATTGCTGCCCTGATGCCCGTGGACGTGCCAGAGGATGAATGGGACAGCCTGCAGATCGTGTTTGCGACCTCCGATGGCGATGTACGCCAGAACGATCTGTCGGATTTCACCAACGTCAAACGCAATGGCAAGATTGCCATGAACCTGCCCGACGGCGTGTTTCTGGTGAACGCGGCAATTGCGGACGAGAATGACGATGTGATGCTGGTAACCGCCCTTGGCCGTGCGATCCGCTTCCCCACCACCGAGATCCGCGTGTTCAAATCGCGCGGGTCGACCGGCGTGCGTGGCATCCGGGTCGGCAAGGGTGACAAGGTCGTGTCGATGGCCATCATCCGGCACTTCGAGGCGGACCCGGCGGAACGCGAGGCGTACCTGAAACAACGCCGCCTGATGGCCGGGGCTGTCGAGGACGACGCAGAGGCGGACGAAGACGAGGTCGCCGTTCCCGCAGGCCAGCTTTCGACCGAGCGTTATGCCGAAATGTCGGCTGCAGAAGACCTGATCCTGACGATCACGTCATCGGGTACCGGCAAACTGTCATCCAGCCATGACTACCCGGTGCGCGGCCGTGGCGGCATGGGCGTGAAGGCCATGGATGGCGCGATGCGCGGCGGGCCACTGGTCGCCAGCTTTCCGGTAGAGGCAAGCGATCAGATCATGCTCGCGACGTCCACTGGCCAATCCATCCGGGTGCCGGTGGACCAGATTTCGTTCCGGTCACGGTCAGCGGGTGGTGTGAAGGTGTTCAACACGGGTGGAGACGAGCAGGTCGTCTCGGTTGCCCGCGTGGCCGAACAGGGGGACGACGAGGCGTGAGCGCCCTTGAAGCGCGGCTGGCTGATCTGGCCGCGCGGGGCGATACCATCACTTACGGCGCGCTGGCGCGGGAACTGGGCCTGCGGATCGGTGTGCTCACATCGGCACTGGAGGCGCTGATGGAGGCGGATGCCATCGCGGGCCGCCCCTTTCGCGCCGCAGTCTGTACCGCACGACTGTCACCTGACGCACTGCCCGCGCCGGGTTTTTTTGAAAAGGCTGCCTCCCTTGGCCGTATCGCGGATGACCGCGTGCTGTTCACGCGCGATCAACGCACAAGGCTGCAGCAGAACCGGCTGTAGCGGCACTTCTGTGCGCCAGTGCACGTCAAGCCTGTAGCCATAGGTCTATTCCGGCACAGATTCGTCGACTACGTTCCCCGTGACCGCAGCATCGCGGCACAACTCAGGAACTTTATTCATGACAGCACTCCCCACTTACGCGCCCCTTGCCGCGCGGATCCTCATTGGCCTTCTCTTCATCGCCGCCGGCGCAGGCAAGCTTCCCGATGTGGCGGGCTTCACCGGCTATCTTACCTCTGGCGGCCTGCCGGGCTTCCTCGCCTGGCCTTCGATCATTTTTGAGATTGCACTTGGCCTCGCCCTGATCGCCGGCTTTCAGACACGCATCTTTGCCCTTCTCGGCGCGGGTTTCTGTGTGCTGGCCGCCGTGCTGTTCCACCTCGTTCCTGCAGACCAGATGCAGATGACCATGTTCCTCAAGAACCTCGCGATTGCCGGTGGTCTGTTGATGCTCGTGACCCACGGCCCGGGCCGGGTTGCCCTCGACAAGGTCTGACATGTCTGGACCGGTCCCTGCGCGGCCGGTCCACCTTTCCAAAGTGATGAAAACCGCCTAAACCGCCGCCATGACCCAACCACTTCACATCATCGGCGGCGGCATGGCCGGGGCTGAAGCCGCCTGGCAAGCCGCACAATCGGGCGTCTCCGTAGTGATCCACGAGATGCGGCCCACGGTTGGCACCTTCGCGCATCGCACCGGCAGCCTCGCTGAAATGGTCTGTTCCAATTCCTTCCGCTCGGATGACGACGAACGCAACGCCGTTGGCCTGCTGCATTGGGAAATGGGTGCGGCGGGTGGGATCATCATGGAAACCGCCCGCGCGCATCGTCTGCCTGCCGGTGGCGCGCTGGCTGTGGATCGTGATCCCTTTGCCGAGGCGGTGACCGCGCGGATCAAGGCGCATCCCATGATTTCCGTAACTTACGAAGAGGTTACGAGCCTTCCCTCAGACGGTCAGTGGATCGTCGCCACCGGCCCGCTGACAAGCGGCGCGTTGGCGGAAAGTATCCGTGCCGAAACCGGGGCCGAGGCGCTGGCGTTCTTTGACGCCATCGCACCCATCGTCTATGCCGAGTCGGTCGATATGTCGGTCGCGTGGCTGCAGTCGCGCTACGACAAGGGCGCGACGGTTGAAGAACAGCAGGCCTACATCAATTGCCCGATGACCAAGGCGGAGTATGAGGCGTTCATCGATGCGCTTCTGGCCGCCGACAAGACCGAATTTCATGCGGGCGAAACGGCGGGCTATTTCGATGGCTGCCTGCCGATCGAAGTGATGGCCGAACGCGGGCGCGAAACACTGCGCTTTGGCCCGATGAAGCCCGTGGGACTGACAAATGCGCACCAGCCACAACTGAAACCCTATGCCGTCGTGCAGTTGCGCCGCGATAACCAACTGGGCACTCTCTATAATATCGTGGGCTTTCAGACCAAGATGAAATACGGCGCGCAAACGGCTGTTTTCAAAATGATTCCCGGCCTTCACGATGCGAGTTTCGCGCGGCTGGGCGGCATCCATCGCAATACCTTCATCAACTCGCCCACGTTGCTGGACGATCAGATGCGCCTGAAATCCCGCCCCAATATCCGCTTTGCCGGCCAGATCACCGGGGTGGAGGGCTATGTCGAAAGCGCCGCCATGGGGCTTTTGGCCGGGCGAATGGCGGCGGCAGAAATCAAGGGCGGCACCCTGCCCCCGCCGCCGCATGAAACCGCCATGGGATCACTGATCCATCACATCACCGGAGGGGCAGAGGCAAAGACCTTTCAACCGATGAATGTGAACTTCGGCTTGTTCCCCCCGATTGATGCCAAAGGCGGGCGGCGGGGACGCAAGGATCGCTACAAGGCTTATACCGACCGGGGGAAAGAGGCGTTTCAACAGTGGCTTACGGACCAACGGTGATGCGCACGCGGTTTGCGCCGTCGCCCACCGGCCCGCTGCATCTGGGGCACGCGTATGCCGCGATTCTTGCGCATGAGATGGCGGTGCGGGCGGGCGGCACATTCCTGCTGCGCATCGAAGACATCGACCGATCCCGCTGCAGACCAGAGTGGGAGGCGCAGATCTATGATGATCTGCAATGGCTTGGCCTGACATGGGAACGCGCTGTCATGCGACAGTCAGACCGGATGCCGGCCTATCATGCCGCCTTGGCATCACTCGGGGCGCTGGGTCTGAGCTATGCCTGTCACTGCACCCGCGGCGATATCAAGGCCGCGCTGTCTGCACCCCAGGAAGGCGCAACCGGCCCCGATGGACCGGTCTATCCGGGCACATGCCGCGGGCAACACCTGCCCGCCGATGGGGCGGCAATCCGGTTGAATATGGCCATGGCCATGGCGCGGACGGGCACCGTGTCGTTCACTGAAACTGGCTTTGAAACATCATCTTGCACCGCAAACATCATGCAGATGACGGCACAGGTCGGTGACGTCGTTCTGGCCCGCCGCGATATGGGCACCTCGTATCATCTGTCCGTCGTCGTCGATGACGCAGCACAAGGCATCACCGATGTGACGCGCGGGCACGATCTGTTCGCGGCCACCAAGATCCACGTCGTGCTGCAGCACCTTCTGGGTTTGCCCACCCCTGTCTACCATCACCACCGTCTGATCCGCGATGACCATGGCGCGCGTCTTGCCAAACGTGATGACGCGCGTGCCTTGTCCAGATACCGTGCTGAAGGCGCGACACCGCTCGACATCCGCCGCATGGTCGGGCTTTAAAGCTGTTGGCAGGCAGTCCGGGTCAGATGGCCTGCAACCAAAGACAAAAGACCGGCTGGTATTGTTGCGTCGTGTTTCTGGTCTGGTGACCCTGATCAAAAATGACACTTCAACCCAGGGCGTAGCCCGAACCGCGCACGGTGCGCAGCACGTCTTCCCCGCCAAGCGCCTTGCGCAGCCGCCCGATATGAACGTCCACCGTGCGGGTATCGACGTAGATGTCGCGGCCCCAGACCCGGTCGAGCAGTTGCTCGCGGCTCCACACCCGGCCCGGCTTTTCCATGAATGTGGACAGCAGGCGGAATTCGGTTGGCCCCAACCGCACTTCGGACCCCGACCGATGCACGCGGTGCGTTTCGGGATCAAGCCGGATGTCGGACCATTCAAGCACCACACCAACCGTCGCAGGCCGGGTGCGGCGCAGCGCGGCCCGAACGCGCGCGATCAGTTCGATCACCGAATAGGGCTTGATGATGTAGTCGTCGGCCCCGGTCTCCAGCCCGCGCACGCGGTCCACCTCTTCTGACCGCGCCGACAGCATGATGATCGGCACGCCGCGGGTTTCCGGGCGCAGCTTCAGGCGGCGGCACACCTCGATCCCCGATACATTGGGCAACATCCAGTCCAGCAGGATCAGATCGGGCGTCACCTCGCCCACCAGCAGCAGCGCCTCTTCGCCGTTTTCCGCGCGCACAACGCGAAACCCTTCGGCTTCAAGGTTATAGGACAGAACCTCACGTTGCGCGGGTTCGTCCTCGACAAGCAGAACGGTGGGTTGCGTCGCGGACATCCGCTCAGACCGCAGCCATGTCGGCCTTGGGCCGGTCGTCGCCGGGCATCTCGCCGGTAATGAGGTAAATGACCTGTTCGGCAATACCTGTGGCATGGTCACCTACCCGTTCGATGTTCTTGGCTATGAAGTGCAGATGCATTGTGGGGCTGATGTTGCGGCTGTCCTCCATCATGTAGGTCACGAACTCGCGGAACAGTGCGTTGTACATCTGATCGACATCACGGTCGCGCATCCGCACGTCCGCCGCCAACACCGCATCACGGCGGATGAAGGCATCCAGCGCATCACGCAGCAGGGCCTGCACGGCTTTGGCCAGACGCCGCACCGATCCGGCCGCACTGCCCACCGGCGGCACCTGCTCCAGCACCATCGAGCGTTTCGCCAGGTTCTTGGCATAATCACCGCAGCGTTCCAGATTGCCCGCGATCTTCATCACCGTCAGCACGGTGCGCAGATCGGTGGCTGTCGGTGCGCGCAGGGCAATCAGGCGGGCGCAATCGACATTGATCTGCTCTTCCAGCGCATCGACGATCTGGTCACCCCGGCGGACCTGTTCGGCCAGTTCGCCGTCGCGGGTTTCCAGCGCCTGTGCTGCATCCAGAAGCGCACTTTCCACAAGG
Organism: Rhodobacterales bacterium; assembly: GCA_043720555.1. Taxonomy (GTDB): domain Bacteria; phylum Pseudomonadota; class Alphaproteobacteria; order Rhodobacterales; family Rhodobacteraceae; genus JAAFHS01. Next base: position 8,459 of record JAYSSN010000076.1, read on the forward strand.
CCGCCCATCTTCATCAGCAGGGTCTGGATGCCTTCAAGATCACGGTCAAAGGCGGACGCGATATGTTGGTTGTTCATGCTGTCCTCATTTAACCGATGCGCCCGGAGATGTAGGATTCCGTGCGCGGGTCTTTCGGGTTGGTGAAAATCTGTGCCGTGTCGCCATATTCCACCAGATAGCCGAGGTGAAAGAATGCGGTCTTCTGGCTGACCCTGGCGGCCTGTTGCATCGAATGGGTGACGATCACCACCGAGAACTGGCTGCGCAGCTCGTCGATCAGCTCTTCGACCTGTGCCGTGGCAATCGGGTCAAGCGCCGAACAGGGTTCGTCCATCAGCAGCACCTCGGGCCCCGTCGCAATCGCGCGGGCAATGCACAGACGTTGTTGCTGGCCACCCGACAGGCCGGTTCCTGGCGCATCAAGGCGATCTTTCACCTCGTTCCACAGGGCGGCTTTCCTCAGACAGCCTTCGACGATGTTGTCCAGTTCGGCCTTGTTGCGGGTCAGTCCATGAATTTTGGGGCCGTAAGCCACGTTGTCATAGATCGACTTGGGAAAGGGATTGGGCTTTTGGAACACCATGCCGACCTTGGCGCGCAGTTGCACCGGGTCTACCCGCGGATCATAGATATCTTCGCCCTCAAGCTCGATCTTGCCCGTGATGCGCGCAATGGCAATCGTGTCGTTCATCCGGTTCAGACAGCGCAGGAATGTCGATTTCCCGCAGCCCGACGGTCCGATGAACGCGGTCACGGTCTTGTCCAGAATGTCGACATCGACATCCTTGATCGCATGGTTGGTGCCATAGTGCACCTGCACCTGGCGGGCGGTCATTTTTGCGGTCATCGCGGTCACCATTGGCTCCACATTTCGCATCGTGTTCATTGGTCAGACCCCTACCAGCGGCGTTCAAAGCGGCGGCGCAAGATGATCGCGCCGGCGTTCATCACCAGAAGAAAAAACAGCAGCACGATGATCGCACCGGATGATCGTTCGATAAAGGCCGGATCCGAACGTTGAACCCAGCCGTAAACCTGCACCGGTAATGCGGTCGCGGGGTCAAGCACGCCCGAAAGCGAAGCTGACGGGTAGTTGTCGACAAAGGCCACCATCCCGATCAGCAGCAGCGGTGCGGTTTCGCCCAACGCACGGGCAAGCCCCAGGATTGCGCCCGTCAGGATGCCGGGCATGGCCAACGGCAGCACATGGTGAAACACCGTCTGCATCTGCGAAGCGCCCACACCCAGTGCTGCGTCACGGATGGATGGTGGCACCGCGCGGATCGATGCACGGGTGGCAATGATGATGGTGGGCAGCGTCATCAGCGTCAGGACCAGCGCCCCCACCAGCGACGATGACTGCGGCAGACCGGCAAAGTTGATGAATACCGCGAGGCCCAGGATGCCGTACACAATCGACGGCACCGCAGCGAGGTTGGACACATTCACCTCGATCAGGTCAGTCCAGCGGTTTTTCGGCGCGAACTCCTCAAGATATATACTCGCCGCAACCCCGATCGGCACGCACAGCACCGCCACGATCACCATCATGTAGAACGACCCGATGATCGAGATGCCAAGCCCCGCCGCTTCGGGCCGCTGGTCAGACGCATCCGGCCCGGTGATGAGCTCCCAGTTGAACGGCATCGACAAGATACCCTTGTCGCGCAGCACGTCGGCCAGTTGCAACTGTTCGGGTGTCACGTTGCCATCGCGTTCGGCGCTTTCCATGGTGACGCGGCCCTTGAAATAGCCGTCGACGCGGGCATTGGTCCACAGCGTCATGTCAATGGTCTGCCCGACGATGCCGGGGTCCGCCAGAACCCGCGCCCGCAACTGCCCCGCCGCTTCCTTCGACAAAATCGCGCGGGCGTCCTTGTCAGACAGCCCTTCGATGGCGATCGCCTGCGTCTCGAGCAGCGCAAGAAAGGCCGTGTCGATCACCTTGCCGTAGCCGATGGTCGTGACAGCTGTCATCTCGGCCCGGTCACGGTTGCCGCTGGGGTCCAGCTTTTCGGCGTTCAGCAGCACGGGAAATGTCAGCGATGTCTGCCGGAACGAAGAAATGCCGTCTGCAAAGATCGTCCACAGCATGATCGCCAGCACCGCAAGGCTGAACGCAATGGTGCAAATCCCATACAGGCGAAAGCGCCGCTCGGCCGCATTGCGCCGCGCCATCAGGCGTGAGGGCACAAGGATCGACCCTGGCTTGGCCATGGGCACGTGGCCCGGAACATCGGTCATTCGTATTGCTCCCGGTACTTGCGCACCACGTAAAGGGCCAGCACGTTCAGGCAAAGCGTGATGACGAACAGGGTCAGGCCAAGCGCGAAGGCCACCAGCGTTTCGGGGCTGGCAAAATCGGTATCTCCGGTCAGCTGGCTGACGATCTTCACGGTCATGGTCGTCATCGCCTCGAACGGGTTCAGGCTTAGCTGGGCGGCGGCCCCCGCCCCCATCGACACGATCATCGTCTCGCCGATCGCACGGCTGCCGGCCATCAGCACGGCTCCCATGATACCCGGCAGGGCGGCAGGCAGGACAACCTGCCGGACGGTTTCCGATTTGGTCGCCCCAATGGCATACGATCCATCGCGCATCGCCTGTGGCACGGCGTTGATGATGTCGTCTGACAGCGAAGACACGAACGGGATGTTCAGAATGCCGATCACGATGCCCGCGGTCATCACCGACGATCCGCTGTCACCAAGGCCCAGCGGCTGGGCGATCCAGTCGCGCAGAAACGGTCCCACGGTTACCAGGGCGAACAGCCCGAACACCACGGTCGGGATGCCTGCGATCACCTCGATCAGCGGCTTTACCACATTGCGGGTTTTGGGGCTGGCATACTCGGCCAGGTAGATCGCGGAAAACAGCCCGAGCGGCACCGCGACAATCATCGAAATCAGCGTGATGTACAACGTTCCCCAGACCAGCGGGATCAGGCCAAAATCGCTGTTGCCACGAAAATTCGGCGACCATGTCAGGCCAAAGAAGAAATCTGCGGCAGGATAAAACGTGAAAAAGCTGAACGCCTCGGCCAGCATCGAATAGATGATGCCGATGGTCGTCAGCACGGCGACGGATGAACACAGGATCAAAAGCCCCATCACCACCTGTTCGACCCGGTTACGGGCGCGAAAGTCCTTGGTGGTCAGGGCGACTGCGATGCCAAGGCCGATCACTGCGGCCAGCAGCGTGGCGATCATACGGGCCACCTGCCCCCATGCGGCCAGATAGCGGTACTCTTGCGCCGCAGCCAGCGTTTCGGTCGACACGTCGTTTCCAAGCGCCACACCGACACCCGCCAGCTCATCACGCAGCGTTGCCGGATCGATGCCAGCGCCGTCGCGGCCCAGCTCTTTGATCCGGCCAAGCGCCACCGCCAGATCCAGCCCTTCGGCGACACGGCGCACATCGACGAGGCCAAGGGTCGTGGCCGTGGGGTCCGACAGCGTCTGCGCAGGCAACATCGCGCTGACACGGCCCTCGATCACGACCGGCTGCACGACCAGCCAGATCACCAGAACCGTCAACGCGGGCAACATCACCATCAGCGCGCCATGCCAGCCATAGGCCTTGGGCAGCGAATGCAGGTCACGCACGTCACCCTTGACCGCAGCCACCGCCCTTTGCCGACAGATGACAAAGGCCATTGCGGCCAGCGCGAGCACCACACCCAGAAGCATCACAGTTGACATCAAAGCCCCGATTCAGACGTCAGAGTGGCAGGTGGCACCAACGCGGTGCCACCTGCGATTTTACTTATTCAAGCGCGCCCATCGCCGTTTCGGCGGATACCGCCTCCTGCGTCGCGGCGAGTTCGGGGTCCGACACAAGGCCGTACTCCGCCAGCGGGCCATCGGGGCCTGCCATATCATCGGACACGAAGAATTCGATGTATTCCTTCAGGCCCGGAATGACGCCGATGTGTGCTTTCTTGACGTAGAAATACAGCGGGCGCGACACCGGGTACTCACCGGCAGCAATGCTTTCGGTCGACGGGACAACCCCGCCCATTGTGGCCACGCGCAGCTTGTCGGTGTTGTTCTGATAGAACGACAGACCGAACACGCCGATCGCGTTCTTGTCGGCATCAATCCGCGCCAGCGTTTCGGTATAGTCGCCGTCGATATCGACCGACACACCGTCGGTGCGCAGATCCATGCACGACCCTTCGGCCGCCTTGGCCTTTTCCTTGTCGTCCGCACCCTCGGCCCCCGCCAGGAACAGATCATACGCGCCTGTCGTCTTGCAGCCTTCGATGATCACCTTGGTGTCGAACACTTCGCGCGTGCCATGCTTGGTGCCGGGAATGAACATCAGGATGTTCTGATCGGCAAACCCTGCATCGATCTGGTTCCAGTTCGCGTTGGCGTTCGCGGCCAGCGCGCCATCCATGACCACCTGGGCGGCCAGTGCGTTGTAGATATGTGCCGGCGTAAAGGCGAATTCCGGGCCATTGATGTCGGATGCAAAGACGATCCCGTCATAGCCGATCCGCACTTCCATGATTTCGGTCACACCATTCGTGGTGCACAGATCAATGTCGCTTTGCGAGATGCGGCTGGACGAGTTGGCGATATCGACGGTATTTTCGCCCACGCCTTCACACAGCTTCTTGCGCCCGGCACCCGATCCGCCACCTTCAACAACCGGCGACGGGAAATCGAAGTTTTCGCCAAACGCCTCGGCGACAATCGTGGCGTAAGGCAGCACGGTGGATGATCCGGTGACCTGCACCTGATCGCGGGCCA
>JAYSSN010000077.1:0-4769 GCA_043720555.1 Rhodobacterales bacterium
GGCGGATCGGCCAGCAGCCGCACCCGCCAGGGCACCGGCCGGCTGATCGCCAGCACCACGTCCACGCCATCTGCCCCGGCGCTGAGCGACGAAGCGGCAGGGTCGAACCGGGCCATGGCGGGCAGGTCCTCCGCAGCCGCCACCGTCGCCAGCAAAAGCGCGGCGATCCCGGTGGCAAGGGCTTTCCAGCGGGCAGGAGGGACGGAAACCGGTTTCATCGCCGCGCCTTATCCCCGCTGGCGCGGGGAATGTAAATTCGGCTTCATGCGCCCCCGGACAATGCACCCCGGACCCGGATCACATTCCGGGCACCGCACCGACCCCGGCTTGATCTTTCGCCCGACCCGCCCTTAAGGTTCGCCCCGGAACCGCCCCCGCCCCTTGAGGAGACCCCCATGCGCCGTCTTGCCCTTGGCCTCTTGGCCAGCCTTTTCGCCACGACGGTCCTCGCCGGCGGCCTTGGCGAGATGACGGCCGAAGAACGCGCGGCCTTCGGCGCCGAGGTCAGGGCGTTCCTTGTGGAAAACCCCGAGGTGATGGTCGAGGTGATGACCGAACTGCAGCGGCGCGAAAGCCTTGCGGCGGTCGACCGCGACAAGATGCTGCTGCAGTCGAACGCCCAGGCGATCTTTGCCAGCGCCGACGACTGGGTCGGCGGCAACCCGGATGGCGACATCACCGTCGTCGAATTCATGGATTACCGCTGCGGTTACTGCCGCAAGGCGCATGACGAGGTGAACGAACTGGTCAGCAGCGACGGCAACATCCGTTTCATCGTCAAGGAATTCCCCATCCTCGGCGAAGGCTCGACCCTGTCGTCGCAGTTTGCCATCGCGGTGCGGATGATCCATGGCGATGACGCCTACAAGGCCGCCCATGGCGCGCTGATCACCCTGCGCGGCGATGCGACGCCGGACACCCTCGCCCGTCTGGCCGAAGAGCTGGGCCACGACGCCGGCCCGCTGATCGAAAGGATGGCCTCGCCCGAGGTTGCCGCCGTGATCAAGGCCAACCAGGCGCTGGCCGCCACGATGGACATCACCGGCACCCCGACCTTCGTGATCAACTCCACGATGCTGCGCGGCTACCTGCCGCTGGACGGAATGCAAGCGATCGTCGCCGAAGAACGTGCAGGCTGACCGCGAGCCCCGGCCCGAAAAGAGGGAAATGGTGCACCCGACACGATTCGAACGTGTGGCCTCTGCCTTCGGAGGGCTATGACAGGGTGTTTGTTCACACTGGGTTCGCTATTTATACGTGATTTCGACCTGTTTCAAGGGGGTTCAAATGCCCCAATCCGCACCCAAACGGAACCCGGAGAGTGGTGATCCCCACTGCTGATTTCGCAGTCAGGTCACCTTCGCTTTACCTGTTATTAACCGCCTCTCATCAGATCAATATTGCAAGTCTTGGTACATTCTTACCGCCCGCAAACCATTCGAGGTCTGAGCGCCGTATAGTTATTTTGCTCGTGTGACACCGATGGGCGGATCGAGTCGATGTTCATTGCATCTACTTGGCGTGTGCTTGATCAAGGGCTGCTCTTAAGCGCTTCACCGTCTGAGCGTGCCAGGCCCCTCGACCTGATGGCGACGGCACGCCTTCCCGGTTCAGACGATCTGCCAGCTGCCGCGTCGTGAGTTTTCCTCCCGGATCAATTCGATCGATTAGAAAGCGGATACGGTTGGACTTTCCCAAAGCCAGCATAGAACGAGCAGATCGCGCTGTCGCGGCATCTTCAGTAGTTGCTTTCCTTCCTACAAATTTTCCTTCCCGGAAGGCACCCAACTGTACACCTCGAGCTCTTGCCGCCGCCAGAGCAGCTTTGGTTCGCTGGGATATGGCTTCGCGTTCCTGCTCCGCGACCAAAGCCAAGATGCCCACCGTCAGGCGGTTTGCGTGGGGATTGTCTGCCGCAACAAACTCGACCCCGGCATCACGCAGGGACAACAGAAATGCAGCGTCGCGACTGAGACGATCCAGTTTCGCGATTACTAGGCTCCAGACTCATAACCAATAGATGACGGTTGCCGCCAGCGCGCAAGCGGACAGGAACAGTATCGGGCATCGGTCGTAGCGGGTTGCGATCCTGCGCCAGTCCTTGATGTGGGCGAAGGTGTTTTCGATCCGGTGGCGTTTGCGGTAGAGGTGCCTGTCATGGTCGATGGTGACCTTGCGGCCCTTCCGCGACGGGATGCAGGGCTGAATATCGCGTTCGATCAATGCGTTGCGGAACCAGTCGGCATCGTAGCCGCGATCCGCCAGCAGCACCCCGGCCTGCGGGACGGAGGACAGAAGCGCCCGGGCGCCGATGTAGTCCGAGGTCTGGCCTGCCGACAGGAACATGCTGATCGGGCGACCCAAGGCGTCGGCCAGCACGTGCAGCTTCGAGTTCAGCCCGCCCTTGGTGCGCCCGATCAGCCGTCCCCGCTTGTCGTTGGGCCCCCCTTTTGAAGCGCCAGGCTCGACGCCGTGCGGTGGGCCTTCACATGGGTCGCGTCAATCATCACCATGCCTGTGTCCTGCGCCTGCGCCGCCAGTTCGGTCATGATCGTGGCGAACACGCCCATGCGGCTCCAGCGCTTCCAGCGGTTGTAGAGGGTCTTCGGCGGGCCATAGTCGCGGGGCGCGTGCTTCCACATCAACCCGTTGCGCTGAATGAAGATTATTTCCGCTCAGCACGCGCCGGTCATCGACCCTCGGCTTGCCCCGCGGCGTCGGAAAGAACGGTCGCAGCCGGTCAACCTGCGCTTCCGATAACCAGAAAAGATCGCTCATCATGCCTCCCACTTTGGGAAGTTGAATCACGCCGAAAGCCGTCGATCAAGCGAATTTACAGGTCCTGACTCTAGACTGGCATTGAAAGCGCGGCACAGTGATATCGCTTCGATGAGCTTTGGTCGGTCTTTGCGACGGCCGCTTTCCACCTCAACTAGGTTCAATCGGGACTTGCAGGTCACCTACCAGCATCTCTTGAAGGCTGGCAAAGCAAAGAAGGTCGCCTTCACAGCCGTCATGCGCCGCATGATCGTTCTGGCCAATACGTTGCTGCGCGAAGGCCGTGATTGGCAGCTGGAACGCCCTTGACCAAGACGGATACTCGACCGCCGACACAAGACATGATCGCCTTCATCGACGATCACCGGGACAAGCACGCGGTCGAGCCGTTCTGCGACGTTCTGCCGATCGCCCCTGCCACCTACCACGATCATCTGGCGAAGCGTGCCGATCCGGCGCGGCAGTCAGACCGTGCCAAGCGGGATACAGAGCTTCGGCCGCATATCCAGCGCGTCTTTGACGCGAATTGGCAGGTCTACGGCGTCCGCAAGGTCTGGCGGCAGCTTCGCCGCGAGGGCTTCGATGTGGCCCGCTGCACGGTCGCCAAGTTGATGAATGCCATGGATATTCAGGGGGTTATTCGCGGCAAGCCGCACAAGACAACGATCTAGGACAAGAAGCTGGCCTGCACATTGGACAAGGTGAACCGTCAGTTCCGCGTGCCTGCGCCGAACATGCTGTGGGTTCAGACTTCACCTATGTCGCCACCTGGAAAGGGTTCGTCTATGTCGCCTTCGTCATCGACGCCTATGCCCGGAAGATCGTCGGCTGGCGCGTCAGCACGTCCCCTCATGCCGGGTTCGTTCTTGATGCCCTCGAACAGGCGGTCCATGAACGGCGCCCGACCAAGGGCATGGGGCTGGTCCATCATTCGGACCGCGGATCGCAATACCTGTCCATCAAATACACCGAACGGCTGGCCGACGCGGGCAGCGAACCTTCCGTGGGCAGCGTCGGTGACAGCTACGACAACGCCTTGGCGGAGACAATCAACGGCCTGTTCAAAGCCGAAGTCATCCACCGTCGCGGCCCTTGGCGCAGCCTCATGCCGTGGAATATGCAACCCTCGATTGGGTCGTCTGGTTCAACAACCGCCGTCTGCTCGAGCCTATCGGGCACATCCCGCCCGCCGAAGCCGAAGCAAACTTCTACGCAGCTCTGGAAACTGAACCCATGGCCGCATAACTAACGTCAATCAGCCTCCGGCAAACCCGGCGCGGTTCAGTGTCGCCGGAAGAGGAAGCGTTCCAGAACGCCGAAGAGCGGCGCGTCATGTATGTTGCGATGACTCGGGCACGCCACACTCTGACGATCCTTGCTTCGAATGCGCGGCCGTCTTCCTTCGTAACCGAGCTGAAAAAGGATCCTGCCTACGGCATGTCCGTTTTGCCTGGAGCGGAGCCAGAAGCCCATGTCTCCGGTGAATGCGGCGGGCGGCTCCTTGGAGTAACCGGGCAGGATGAGCGCATCTGGTACCGCTGTGAACATGTCCAGTACTGCGGAAACATTCTGCCGGCTTGTCAGTCCTGCGCGACAGCCCTGCCTCGCTGCGCAACTGGAACCAAGGAGGCTAGGTGCGCGTGCGGTGCCAGCTATCCAAGATGCCCGGAATGCGGAGATGGTTGGCTGATGGAACGAAGCGGCAGCTTCGGAAAGTTCCTTGGCTGTGTACGATTTCCGACCTGCCTTGGAAAAGCAAGTTTGTTGCGTGAAGGGCTGCCAGTCTCCCATCGACCTCGACGCCGCAGCAAGACTTGAGTCCTCGCTGATAGGATCGGGGTTGGTATCGGTGCGCCCAAAGACGACCTCTCCGGCATCCGCCCCCTGTCGAGGGTAAGCGATGGGGTGGACGCCCCCCGGCGGCATCAATGTGCCATGGTAGTGGGTGTTGAAGCACCGCTACGGAGGGGAGCGTCCATGGGAGAGGTTAG
>JAYSSN010000078.1:0-1970 GCA_043720555.1 Rhodobacterales bacterium
ACGAACGACGCGTTTCAACCGAAACGTCGGACATGCATGACCTGCCCCGGACGGGTCGGTCGTCCGCGCTGTTCCTGCCGACCCCCGGCAGGCGCAGCCCTCTGTCATTGCTTGCTGATCTGCTGCCTTGACCCTGAGGGCCGCGTCTTTGGCATTCCATACAAAGCGCCGTCTGATCCCGGTTGCCGTGGTTCCACATATCGGCATTACGCGCTAACATCGCCCCATGATTGTCCCGTTTCTCTTGCTTTTTGCCTCGCTTGCCGGTGTTGCAGCCACGTTGATGCTGCCCGGTTGGTCCGATCTGATCTTGCTGGCAGGCCCCAGTACGGCGGCGAGCCTGATCATTCTGGTGCGGGCGTATCGCCGTCGTGGCACCGGCGCACGGCGCACACTGAAAAACTGGGTCGTGGTTGACGGATCGAACGTCATGCACTGGAAAGATGGCACTGCACAAGTCAGCACGGTGAGCGAAATCCTGCATCATCTGAAGGTGCGCGGATTCAGCGCCGGCGTGGTATTCGACGCGAACGCGGGGTACAAGATGCACGATCGGTATCAGAACCACAGCGTGCTGGCGCGGATATTGAAGCTGCCCGAAGACTGGGTGCTGGTGGTGCCAAAAGGAACGCCTGCCGACCCGGTTATCCTGGCCGCTGCCCGCGACCTTGGCGCGCGTATCGTCAGCAACGACCGTTTTCGCGGCTGGGAAGAAACGCACCCCGAGGTTCGCGCGCAGGGCCATATTATCCGGGGCGGTTATCGGGACGGCAACCTGTGGCTGGATGTGGACTGAGCGCAGCCCGGACAATCGCGCCGCCCTCACGCCATCCCCATCGCCCGTGTCCCGATCCGCTGGAACACCATCACCAGATAGCCGTCCGGGTCTTGCACCAGAAACTCGCGTTGCCCGCCCATGCGGTCGCCCCAGTCGCGCCATTTCTCGCGTGGCGCGACGTAGAAAGGCACGCCATGCGCCGTGACATGGTCAGCGAGAGTATCGACGTCCGTCACCGCTACCTGAATGACGACGCCGCGTCCAAAGGGCGGCTCCAGCGCGCCTGTCTCCCAGTCGCCATCGCGCTGATACAGCATCATCTGTGCACCGTCGGGGCGTTGCAGACAGGCAAACTTCTGCGCGGGGCGCAGGTAGGCAACCCCGAACTGCAGAACTCCGGTCCAGAACGTGCAGGAGCGGTCAAAGTCATCGACCATGATTTCAACGGTGCAGGGTGCAAAACCACCTGCGGGGGGTGATCCGATGCCCACCTAGTCGTTTGCTTCATCGCGCACAATGATGCGCAACATGGCGGGCAGGTTGTGCTGCACGGTCGTCTGCTTACCACCCGCCTTCAGCACGAACTCCACAAAGAATTCCACGCGAAAGCTGCGGTCAAAGCGTTCGTCCATGTCGGCCGGGCTGCCGTCCACGCGCAGGCCGCGTTTGGCCAGTTCGATCGGTTGCAGGATATAGCGCGGATCGCCGATCATGCGGTATGTGGCCCCCGCAGCGACGACGCCGCTGGTCACGCGGGCCTCTTCCACGCTGATCGGGCCGGTTTCGTACTCCAGCCCGTCCAGCGGGTTGCGGGCGTCTGACACACGGTCGGCGCGGAAGGAAAAGCCTGCGGTGGAGCCGTCGTTGTGTTCAACCTCGACCGGTTGGCCGGCGGTATTGGTCACCTCCAGCACCGCGGCATGGGGCCACGGGTTCAGCGCCTGCGACGGGTCCACGCACAGGATCGGTGCCGCGACAATCGCCAGCCGATAGCCCGGCCCCTCGGCCTCGGCAATCGTTTCCTGTGTCATGGTGCAGTCCTTGAACATCGTCACACTCCTGATCGTCATGCATCCGCTTGCGAGCATCGCCGCAAGCAAGGCCGGTATGGCGCTATGCCGCAGCCACCTTGACAACTGCCGAAATCCCCGCTGCCTTCAAGATCTTTTGCACTTCGATGGCAACCCAGTAA
>JAYSSN010000079.1:0-4757 GCA_043720555.1 Rhodobacterales bacterium
TGGTTCGCCCGCATCTTTGGCCGCAGCGGCTTTACCCTGCTGCCCGACCCCGCCCGCCTTGGCCGCGCGTTGCCCGACATCTATCGTTCCCTGACACAGGAGACCTGACATGCGCCTTCCCCTTTGCCTTTTTGTTGCACTGATCCCCGCCGTCGCCACAGCCGAGGCGTTTCAGCGCCCGATCCCGCAGACACAAACGGCACAAGCCGAAATTTCCTATTTCGTCGCTTCAGTCCTCATGGTGCTGGCGCTGCTCGCCGTACAATGGCTGGTCAGCCGCAGATGAGCCTTTGGCGGCTCATGCTGATGCTGTATCCGTTCGGTGCCGGGGCGATGGCGGTGAACGTTTTTTTCGCTTCGCTGATCGCATCCTGGATTGGCGCGCCCGTGCTGACGCCTGTGCAATCACTGCTCGGCGGTGTGGTGCTGGGCATCCCGGCAACATGGGCGTTTGCGCGCCATATCAAGCGGTTGATGGCACGGGCAGATGCAGAATCGTGAGTGGTTGGGTCGAATTCATACTGGCACCCGTGGCGTTCGGCGGATCGCATGTTCTGCCCGCCCGTACCGGGTTGCGTGAAGACCTGATCCGCAGACTGTCCCCCGCAGCCATTTCGCAGGCTATGGCGTGGTGTCGCTGCAACCACTTTGGGGTTGATCTGGCGCAACGTCAGGCTTCACCCTGCGGACTACACCGGATGCATGACACAGACAGCCACACTTCAAAGCCTCGGGCTTTTCGACAGCCGCGTTCCGCGCTACACCAGTTATCCCACCGCGCCAGTCTTTGGCCCTGCCGTTGGCGCAGAGTTTCAGGCAGCTTGCCTGCGCGCGCTTGCGCCGGATGTGCCGATATCGGTTTATGTCCACATCCCGTTTTGCGAGCGCCTGTGCTGGTTTTGCGCCTGCCGCACGCAGGGCACCCGCACCCTCAGCCCGGTTGAAACCTATATCGAGACGCTTGAGGCAGAACTTGCGCTGCTTGCCGCAGCGCTGCCGCAAGGTGTGCGGATGGGGCGTCTGCATTGGGGCGGGGGTACGCCGACCATCCTGCCGCCGCATCTGATCCGCCGCCTGGCCCGCGCGATCAAGACGGTGATCCCACCCGCCGGTCTGTTTGAATTCTCAGTAGAGATCGACCCGACACTGGTGGATGCGGCCAAGATTGCCGCCCTTCAGGCCGAAGGCATGAACCGGGCCAGCATCGGCATTCAGGACTTTTCTGAAACCGTGCAGAAGGCGATCGGGCGCGAACAATCCTTCGGAACCACGGCGCATTGCGTGCAGATGCTGCGTGAGGCGGGCGTCACGTCGCTGAATGCCGATCTGGTGTACGGTTTGCCACACCAAACCGCGGCAAGCATTGCAGCTTCGGTCGAACAGGTGCTGTCGCTGCGACCAGACCGGATCGCGCTGTTCGGCTATGCGCACGTGCCGTGGATGGCCAAGCGGCAAAAGCTGATCGACGAGGCCGCATTGCCCGGCGATAGTGCGCGCCATGAACTTGCCAATGGCGCGGCAGCGCTGTTTGCAGCGGCGAGTTTTGCGGCAATCGGCATCGACCACTTCGCACTGCCGGGAGATGGCTTGAGCCTGGCGTCCCGGCGCGGCAGCCTGCGGCGCAATTTTCAGGGCTATACGGACGATACCTGCCAGACCCTGCTTGGTCTTGGCGCATCCTCGATTTCGCGGTTTGACGCGGGTTATGTGCAGAATGCGGCGGCAACCGGCGCTTACACTGCGCGCATCGCCACCGGCAGTCTGGCGGGCTATCGCGGGCATGTTCTGACCTCGGACGATCGGCTGCGCGCCCGGGCCATCGAGATGCTGCTGTGCGATTTCCACATTGATCTGGATGCATTGTGCACAACTGTTGACGCAAGCCCCGCACCGCTGCAGACCCCCACACCGCTGCTGCCCATCGTCCAACGCGTCGCCGCAGAGTTTGGCAATCTGGTCGCCGCAGACCCGTCGGGGTTGACGATCCTGCCCGCTGGCAGGCCACTGGCCCGCATCATCGCGCAACGATTTGATGGCTATCCTGTTGCCGAGGCGCGCTTTTCCAAGGCCTCATAGGCGCGGATGCCCGGCCGTTGTGCAGCGATATCTGGTGCCGGTCCACCGGGATGTCCGCCATCCGGCCCAAAAAATCAGCCAAATCTTGCGGCTTTGCCGGTGCCAGACAAGCGCATCGCACACGGCGTGGCTGGAACAGAAGCGTGACCCGTCACTGTTACCCTTGCGAAGGCCCGGACATGGGCCCTATATCGCGCGCTTAATCCGGCACCTCAGGGGGAACCATGATTGCGACGCCCTACTACCTGATCGACGAAGCGCGCCTTTTGCAGAACATGCAAAAGATCGAACAACTCTGCGCGCTTTCCGGTGCCAAGGCGCTGCTGGCGCTGAAATGCTTTGCCACATGGTCGGCCTTTCCGATCATGAAGCCGTTCATGGACGGCACCACATCGTCATCGCTGTTTGAACTGCGGCTGGGGCGTGAGACGTTCGGCAAGGAAACCCACGCGTATTCCGTCGCATGGGCCGACAGTGAAATCGACGCGGCTGTCGCCTGTGCGGACAAGATCATTTTCAACTCTGTCGGCCAGCTGACCCGGTTCGAGGCCCAGTCGGCCACCATCCAGCGCGGCCTGCGCCTGAACCCGCGCTTTTCGACCTCCAGTTTCGATCTGGCCGATCCGGCCCGGCCGTTTTCGCGTCTTGGCGAATGGGACGTGCAGAAAATTCTGGCCGTGATCGACAAGATCTCTGGCGTGATGATCCACTACAATTGCGAAAATCGCAATTTCGACCTGTTCGACCAGCAACTGACCCGCATCGAGGCCGAATTTGCCCCGGTGCTGGACAAGCTGACGTGGGTGTCTTTGGGCGGCGGTATTCATTTCACTGCAGAGGGCTATCCGCTTGCGGCGCTTGCCGCGCGCCTGAAGGCGTTTGCCGAACGGTTCGGCGTGCAGGTCTATCTGGAACCGGGCGAGGCCGCGATCACCCAATCCACCTCGCTTGAGGTCAGCGTTCTCGACATCCTCGACAACGGCAAGCAACTGGCCATCGTGGATTCCAGCATCGAGGCGCACATGCTCGACCTGCTGATCTACCGCGAAAGCGCGAAATTGCCGCAATCTGGCGCGCATGCATACCAAATCTGTGGCAAGTCCTGCCTTGCCGGTGATATCTTCGGCGAAGCACTTTTTCCTGGGGCCCTTGCGGTGGGCGACCGCATCTCGATCGCGGATGCCGCCGGTTACACGATGGTCAAGAAGAACTGGTTCAATGGCGTCAACATGCCCGCCATCGCAATTCTGCGCGCGGACGGAACCGAGGATCTTATCCGCAGCTTCACCTTCGAGGACTATGCCTCGTCGCTCTCGTGAGGGCATCAACCCCTTGGTCCGGGCCTGGTGGCTCGCTTCCCCTGTTCTGCCGGAAAGGAGACAGCAGAGGTGAAACGTGACGTACTCATCATCGGCGCCGGCGGCGTGGCTCAGGTCGTCGCGCACAAATGCGCGCAGAATAACGATGTTCTGGGCAATCTGCATATTGCTTCGCGCACGATGGCGAAATGCGACGCCATCATCGCGTCGGTGCACGACAAGAACGCGATGAAGGTGCCGGGCACCTTTGCAAGTCATGCGGTGGATGCGATGGACAGTGCCGCTGTTGCCGCACTGATCCGGCAGACCGGCGCGGACATCGTCATCAACGTCGGCTCTCCCTTCGTCAACATGACCGTGCTGGATGCCTGCATCGACACCGGGGCTGCCTATATTGACACGGCCATCCATGAAGACCCGTCCAGGGTTTGTGAGACGCCGCCATGGTATGGCAACTACGAATGGAAAAAGCGTGATCTTTGCGCTCAAAAAGGTGTCACCGCGATTTTGGGCGCGGGGTTTGACCCCGGCGTGGTCAATGCTTTCGCCCGCTATGCCATCGACGCCTACATGGACGAGGTCACATCCATCGATATCGTCGATATCAACGCGGGCACGCACGGGCGGTACTTTGCCACCAATTTCGATCCGGAGATCAACTTCCGCGAATTTACCGGCACCGTCTATTCGTGGCAGAACGGCACGTGGCGTGAAAACGCGATGTTCGAGGTTGGCAAGGACTGGGATCTTCCTGTCGTGGGGATCTGCCGCGCCTATCTGTCTGGCCATGACGAGGTGCA
The DNA here is from genome assembly GCA_043720555.1 of Rhodobacterales bacterium. GTDB lineage: Bacteria > Pseudomonadota > Alphaproteobacteria > Rhodobacterales > Rhodobacteraceae > JAAFHS01. Next base: position 4,196 of record JAYSSN010000079.1, read on the forward strand.
TTCACTGTCGGCCAACTACCCCAAGGCCGACGTGCGCTTCTGGATGGGGTTCGGGGCGCATTACATCAACGTATTCACCGTGTTGAAGAACCTTGGCCTGCTGTCGGAACAGCCGGTGACCACCGCCGAAGGGCTGGAGGTTGTGCCGCTGAAGCTGGTAAAAGCCGTCCTGCCCGACCCTGCATCGCTCGCGCCGGACTATACCGGAAAAACCTGCATCGGTGACCTTGTGAAGGGCATCAAGGACGGCAACGAGGTTTCGGTCTTCGTCTACAATGTGGCCGACCACAAGGCGGCCTATCAGGAAGTGGGCAGTCAGGGCATTTCCTACACCGCGGGCGTGCCGCCGGTTGCCGCAGCAATACTGGTCGCCACCGGCGTTTGGGATGTGCGCACCATGAAGAACGTGGAAGAGCTGGACCCCAGGCCGTTCTTCGCCACGCTGGACCGGATGGGCCTGCCGACGCGCGTGCAATTCAATGGCGCCGACACAGCCTGGGACGAATGATCCGGCCTTGCCTGTGATGAAAGTTCCGCCGGATCGGGCCGCGTGATTGTGGCC
>JAYSSN010000080.1:0-4753 GCA_043720555.1 Rhodobacterales bacterium
GCAGCTGGCGTGATGGGCCAGTTGCTGGGCGGCGGAATAATACATTTCCACATGGTTGGTGCGGGTGATCACGGTTTCGGTGCCGCTGGCGGGGGTCAGGCCGACCTGCAAAGCGATGTCATACAGCAATGGACCGGGTTCTTGCAGGTGGGCGAGCAAGGGTACCTCACGCGGCGGAGTGGCGGCGCGGAAGGGTTGCAGGGCGGCGGTCATCACGATCCAGGGACTGATGGTTGTGGCGGTCGCCTTGGCCTGGAACGGCCCCAGCGGCTGCGCCTCCCACGTCTGGATGTCGCGCGCGGACCAGTCGTTCAACAGCACATAGCCGAAGATCATGGCATCTGCTTCGGCCACGGTTACCGGGCCTTCGGCACCCTGACCCACGACTGCCGCAAGTTCGAGTTCAAAGTCAAAGCGGGCGGCGGGTGCAAAGACCGGCACATCGGCGCCAGCGGGTTTGATCTGCCCCCAGGGGCGGCGCACATCGGTGCCGCTGACCACGACAGACGACGCGCGCCCGTTATAACCGATGGGCATGTGCACCCAGTTGGGTGGCAGCGCGTGGGCGGGGTCGCGAAACATTGAACCCGCGTTGAACGCATGGTGCCGGCCAGAGTAGAAATCGGTGTATTCCGACACAAGAAACGGCATGTGCAGCGTGACCGCAGCCATCGGCACAAGGTGATCTTCGATCAGCATCTGCTTGGTCGACCCTTCAGCAAGCATCCGTGTCACCTGATCGCGCAGGGCGGCCCATGCATCGGGACCGAGCTCCATCAGTTCATTCCAGAACGGCACATCGAACACCGGATGACCGGCAAGGGTCAGCAGCCCTTCGGCCTCCAATGCGGCCACATCGAGGATCATGTCGCCGATGGCCATGCCGCAGCGGGGCGGCAGATCATCGGAAAACACGCCGCAGGGCAGGTTCATCAGGGGGAAATCGGTGTCAGGGCTGTTGGCACTGGCCACCCAGGAACGTTGCAGGGCCACAGCGCGATCTCCTCTTGGTCAGGTCGTTTGCAGCGTCAAGCACTGCCTTTCACAACCAGCGGCGCAAAGCCACCCCAGATCATGCGGCGCCCATCGAACGGGGCTGTTGCTCCCGGCATCTTCAGGCGCGGGTCGGCCATGACGGCGGCATTCACCGCGTCGCGATGTGCCCGGTCGCGGAAGGTGATGAAGGAAAAGAACACGACCTCGCCTTCCGTCGCCTGCACCGCCATCGGGAACGAGGTGGTCACACCATCGGGCACATCATCACCCATCGCCTCGACCGCCGACAGCGCACCGTGTTCGATCCACAGACCCAGTGCCGTGTCCGACATCGCGCAATAGTCGTCGACGCGATCACGCGGGACGGGAACCACAAAACCGTCGATATACATCCGCTTCCTCCGCTTCAGGTTTTCTCTTTGCCCAAATACTCATGGCCGGATCAGGCACGGGGGTCACTTCACCCCCGGTGTGCCATCGAACTTCTTTTCAAGCGAGCCCCAGCAGTCGATGTAATCATCCTGCAAGGGCGCCTCGCGTGCGGCAAAGGCTGTCAGATGCTGGGGAAAGCGGGTTTCAAACATGAACGACATCGTGTTATCCAGCTTTTCTGGCTTCAGGGTGGCGTTGGATGCCGCCTCGAACGCCTGCCTGTCGGGCCCGTGCGGCAGCATGCAGTTGTGCAGGCTCATGCCACCGGGGACAAAGCCCTTGGGTTTGGCGTCGTAGATGCCGTAAATGTTGCCCATCAGTTCGGACATGATATTCTTATGATACCATGGCGGGCGGAAGGAGTCTTCTGCCACCCCCCAGCGTTCGCGGAACAGAACGAAGTCGATATTGGCCGTCCCCTCCACCCCGCCGGGGGCGGTAAGCACGGTATAGATCGACGGATCGGGATGGTCGAACAGCACCGCCCCCACCGGGCAATAGGTGCGCAGGTCGTACTTCACGGGGGCGTAGTTGCCGTGCCATGCGACCACGTCCAACGGGGAATGGCCGATCTTCGTTTCATGGAACTGCCCGCACCATTTGACGGTGACGGTGGATGGCACCTCGCGGTCTTCAAACGCGGCCACGGGCGTCTTGAAATCACGGCGGTTCGCCATGCAGTTGGCCCCGATCGGACCGCGGCCCGGCAGGGCGAATGTCTGGCCGTAGTTTTCGCAGACAAAGCCGCGGCACGGACCTGCCATCACCTCGACGCGGTAGACGAGGCCGCGCGGGATCACGGCGATGTCTTGTGGTTCAAGGTCGATGATCCCCAGTTCGGTGCAGAACCGCAGGCGCCCTTGCTGCGGCACGATCAGCAGTTCGCTGTCGGCAGAGTAGAAGTATGCGTCCTGCATCGACGCCGTCACCAGATAGATATGCGACGCCATGCCGACCTGTGTGTTCACATCACCCGCCGTGGTCATGGTGCGCATGCCGGTCAGCCATGTTGTCGCGTCGCCTGCGTGCGGCACGGGATCCCAGCGGTATTGGCCAAGGCTCATGACAGCTGGATCGATGTGCGGCGCGGATTTCCAATAGGGCAGGTCGATCCGGGCAAAGCGGTGCGTGTGTTTGACCGAGGGGCGGATGCGGTAGCACCAGGTGCGTTCGTTCAGGTGGCCTGGCGCGGTAAAGGCGGTGCCGGACAGCTGTTCGCCGTAAAGACCATAGTTGCACTTTTGCGGACTGTTGCGGCCCTGGGGAAGCGTGCCCGGCAGCACCTCGGTTTCAAAATCATTGCCGAAACCGGGCATATAGCCGTCATGCGTGCCACTGGTCGTTGCGGCGCGGTGCAAGCCCGAGACATCGCCCTGCGTGGTCATGGCATCATCTTCCCTTGCTGGGGGCGATTATCGTTGCATATGCAACGAAGTCAACCCCGCATGGCTGGCCGCCCCAGCACGAAGGCCGCGATCGTGGTCAGCGCCGCGACCCCCGCGATGATCCAGAAGAACCCGTGGTCGCCAAGCCGGTCCATGACGCTGCTCAGCAGGACGGGCGACGAAATCCCTCCCGCCAGCCCCGCCGCGATGATTGTGGGGGTGACGCGCGGGTCATTGCCCATCACGCGCGCCGCGGCGACGTAAAAGCCGGGAAAGAACAGCCCCGCACAGGCCCCCATGGCCACAAAGAACACCGGCGCGCTGAGCAGGGCCGCTGCCAGCGCGAACCCCGCCGTCCCCGTGATGGCCACCAGATACAGCGTGAACGGGGCCACCCGATGCGCGACAAAGATCAGCCCGACGCGCGACGCCAGAAACGCCACGAAGAACAGCGACAACAGTCGCGCCGCCACATCCTCGGCCACGCCGGTGGCGATCAGCGCGGTGGGGCCAAGGCCGATCAACGCGGCCTCGATCCCGATGCCAACGGCGGCAAATGTCATCAGACCGACGCGTGGGTTGAACGGCCCCGCGATGCGCACGGGCGTTGCCGCTTCGTCACGCACAAAGGCTGTGCCCAGCAAGCAGATCACGGCCAGCAGCGTGACCACCGCAAAGCTGATGGTCGGATTGCTGCCCAGTGCGACAAACACCAGCGGCGCCGCAATGGCCCCGGCGGCATATGTGGCATTGAGCAGGCTGAGCATGGCGGGGCCGCGCGCGCCGAAGGCACGCAACATGCGTGGATTGAACACCACGGTGGAACAACCATAGCCCGCGCCAAAGATCAGCGCGCCGGCGAGCGTGCCGAAGTAGCCCGGCCCCAGTGTCATCACTGCCGCACCAGCCGCCATCAGGCCCACGGCGGGGCGCGGGCCCAGCAGCGGCCCCTTCAGATACATCGCGGCTACGCCAAAGGCGCATCCGATCCACAGGGCAGAGATCAAAAATCCGGCCTCGGCCTGCGACAAATCGAGATTGCGCTGGAAGGCAGGCAGGGCGGGCCCAAAGATCGCCTGCCCCACACCCATCATCACAAAGGTCAGCACGCCGACCAGAATCAGGGCAAGATTGGCGCGGATCAGGGTTTGCATCACATGTTCCAAAGGGCTTTTCCCGTTTCCCTTGCCGACCGCGCCGTGTCAACGGCTTGCGTTGGCCGACGGTTTGCGGAGATAAGGGCTGGACGTCGTGGATGGAGACGTGATGACGGATTTTGACCTGAAGACCTTTCTGCCCTACCAGTTGGCGGTCGCAGCATCGCGCGTGTCAAAAGGCTTTGCCGACCGTTACCAGGCCGAATTTGGCCTTTCCATTCCGGAATGGCGGGTGCTGGCGCATCTGGCGCAATCGGGCACGGTATCGGTGCGTGAAATTCAGGCACGTGTGGACATGGACAAATCCAAGGTCAGCCGTGCGGCAGCACGGCTGGAGGCGGCAGGTCTGATCGAAAAGCGCGGCAATGATGACGACCGCCGCCTGCTGGATCTGTCGCTGACCGACCACGGCCGCGTCATGATGGCCCGCATTACCCCGATTGCCCGCGCCTATGAGGCCGAGGTGATGGCCCTGCTTGGCGCGCAGGCGAACCCGTTCCGCGAAGGCTTGCAGGCGCTGACAAAGCCGAAGTGATGTAGCGGCCTTACCCCGATCAGGGTCAGGGGATTTGTCAGACCGCGCGCCCCTGCAACCCGGCCAGAATGTCGTCCACAAGCGCGCCAAGCGGCTGGTCGATATCCACGCTCAACGCGGCTTCGGCCGGCCCCGGCGCCTCGAGCGTGGCAAACTGGCTGTCGAGCAGCGAGAGCGGCATGTAATGCCCCTGCCGCTGCGCCATGCGCGCGGCAATCACAACGCGGCTGCCCGCCAGATGCACGAAG
>JAYSSN010000081.1:0-13100 GCA_043720555.1 Rhodobacterales bacterium
GCCGTCAGGTGCGGTGATCACGCCCCGGTCAGGATCATAGAACCCCATGTCGGGCACCGTCTTGTCGCCCGCCACCGGCCCGGCATAAAGCCCCGCCGCCAGCGCCAGTTGCGCCAGCGCTGCCTGCGCGGCGACCGCGCCGCCAGCGTCGCACAGCGCCTGCAGACGACGGAGAGTGGAGACGGGCAGCGTGGACACGGCATCCAGCCGCGCATCGGGGCGGCCATCGGCAGGCAGGACGGCCAGTGCGATGCCTTTGCGGCGCGCAAGATCCTGCAAGGTGGCAAGGCCGTAGGGCCAATAGGCTTCACCGCCAATGACGCGGACGAGGATGGCCTTCGCGCCGGAGAGGGTCTTCTCGGCGTAGGTGTCGACCGAAAGCGGGTGTTTCAGCGCGATCAGGTTGGCGAGCCGCAAGGTCGGCAGACCCGCCCTGCCGCGCTGCCAGCCTGCGGCGAAAGCGCCGAGGTCACTGTCGGAAAACGAAAGCACCACCATATCGGCGGGGTCTTGCGCCAGATCAAAGGGGGTTTCCTTCTCGTCCAGCCCATGACTTTCGCGAAAGACGACATGCATGGGTCAGGCCCCCAGAACGGCGCGGATCGCGGCGGGGTCGATGTCGGCATGTTCTGCGATGACCACCAGTTGCGACAGGCGCGGGGCAACGCCCCAAGGCCGGTCGTACTGGGTGCGCACACGGCTGCCGACGGCCTGCACCAGCAGGCGCATCGGCTTGCCCGCGACGGCGACGTGGCCCTTGACGCGCAGGATATTCTGTTCGGTCGCCAGCCGGACGATGGCGGCGGTCAGGGCTTCGGGATCGGTGATTTCCGGCAGGTCGATGACCACGGAATTGAAATCGTCATGTTCATGGTCATCCTCGCCATCGTGGTGCGAGGGGCGGGCGGCGAGGTCGTCCTCTGCCGCAGCCATCAGGCCCAGGATCACGCGGGGGTCGATGATGCCTTCGGTCATCGCCAGCATGGGGACCGGGCGGGTCATCTCGGCGGCAATGACGGCCCGCGCCGCGGCAAGGCCTGCGTCACCGGCCAGATCGGCCTTGGACAAAAGGATGATGTCAGCGCACAGGATCTGATCTTCGAACACTTCCGACAGGGGGGTTTCATGATCCAGCGACGGATCGGCGGCGCGCTGGGCATCCACCGCCGCCACGTCGGGGGCGAACCGGCCCGCCGCGACGGCCTCGGCATCGGCGAGGGCGATCACGCCGTCCACGGTGATGCGGCTGCGGATGGCGGGCCAGTCGAACGCCTTCAGCAGCGGTTTCGGCAGCGCGAGGCCCGAGGTTTCGATGATGATGTGATCGGGGCGGACCGGCAGGGCCATCAGCGCCTCGATCGTCGGGATGAAATCGTCGGCGACGGTGCAACAGATGCAACCGTTGGCCAGCTCGACGATATTTTCCACCGGGCAATTGTCATCGGCGCAGGACTTCAGGATGTCGCCGTCCACCCCCACGGTGCCGAATTCGTTCACGAGAATCGCGAGCCGCTTGCCCTGCGGATTGGCCATCAGGTGCCGGATCAGCGTGGTTTTTCCCGCCCCCAGAAAGCCGGTGATCACGGTCACGGGGATTTTGTTCAGCGCGTTCATTCGGCGGCCTCCATGGGCGGGATGCGGGCGATACTTTGTTTGCGGAAAATGACGGGACGGTCGCGCCAGGTGACGATGCCGTCCGCAGTGGCCGCGTATCTGGCGGCACCGTTCAGAATATCGGGCGCATCGGCCGGGGTCAGGCGGCCATAGACATAGGACCAGGCACCGGGTTGTGCCAGGGATACAGCGCAGCCGGTATTGCAGGCCGACAGGCATTCAACACCGACAATGCGCACGTCGGCAGGTGCACCCGCCGCCACCAGCGCCGCGTGCAGCTGCGCGCCAGGTGCAGGCATGCCGTCCGGGACGGGTTCGCCCATCTTGCAGGTGGTGCAGACATAAAGCGTGGCGGTCATGCCCTAACCCACTCTTGGCATCGGGGGGATGGGCCAGAGAGGGATACAGATTGCATCCGTCGCCGGTCGCGGAACACCCCGTCCGCCGGTTCAGTCACATGTGCTGGCAGGTCTCCCGGCTTGCGGATTCGGGGATTCGCCCCACGGGTGCCTGCCTTCCCAGCCATGCGGCCAGTGGTCAGGGCAACCTTTCCGGTCACGGTCGCGGGGGCGGCTGCGCCTTGGGGGCCGATGGTGATCGGGTGCCCCTGTCGCATTCCCTCTTCGCCTGTCATAAACAGGAACCAACACGATCCCACCTGATGCATGACACCCCTGCTTGTCAAGGACACGAACCGACCATGACCGATGCCGTACCGACACCTGATGCTGATGCCGATCTGGCCCGCCATGCCAGTAAAATGGCCAAGAAGAAGGCCGCGCGCGACAAGATCATGGCGGGCAAAGCGGGCGAAAAGGGGCTGATCATCGTGCACACCGGGGCGGGGAAGGGGAAATCTTCGTCGGGGTTCGGGATGATCCTGCGCTGCGTGGCGCACGGGATGCCCTGTGCGGTGGTGCAGTTCATCAAGGGCGCGTGGGATACGGGTGAGCGGCGGTTGCTGACCACGCATTTTGCCGACATGTGCCAGTTTCATGCAATGGGCGAGGGGTTTACCTGGGAAACGCAGGACAAGACCCGCGATATTGCGGCGGCGCGGGCCGGGTGGGAAAAGGCGAAAGAGCTGATCCGCGATCCGAAGGTCCGGCTGGTGCTTCTGGACGAAATCAACATCGCGCTGCGCTATGACTATCTCGATGTCGACGAGGTGCTGGCGTTTCTGGCGACCGAGAAACCGCCGTTGACGCATGTGGTGCTGACCGGGCGCAACGCGAAAGAAGCGCTGATCGAGGCCGCGGATCTGGTCACCGAGATGACGCTGATCAAGCATCCGTTCCGGGCGGGCATCAAGGCGCAGGCCGGCGTGGAATTCTGAACGGTGCGCCGTCCGCCGGGGGCATCGAGCCCCCGCGAACGGCATTGCCATGGACGGGTGGTGTGGCCGCGCGGTGTTTGCGGCCGGCATTGGGTATTTGGGCAAAGAGCAAGCCCGGGCACGGTCACAGGCCGGCCCGCGCCAGTGCCAGCAGGCCCGCGCAATCGATATGGCGTTCCAGATGGTCGGCCAGCGCGTCGAGCGTGGCCTCGACAGTGGCATCATAGCTGCCGTTGCCGGCTGTGGCACCCAGTCCCGCCAGAAACGCGCGGCGAAAGCCGTCTGCCGCGAACATGCCGTGCAGATAGCTGCCCATGATGCGGCCATTGGGGCTGATGGCGCCTTCGGGTTGGCCTGCAACGTCAAACAGGGGGCGGGCGCAATCGGGGCCGCGGGTGGCGCCGATGTGGATTTCGTAACCATGCACCGGGGTGGCGGAGGCGATATGGGTGCCGCCGGTTTCGGTGACGCGCTTGTCGGCGGTCATGGTGGTGTCCACGTCAAGCAGGCCAAGTCCGGGCACGGCACCGGGTGCCCCCTCGATGCCGCCCGGATCAGCGATGGTGCGCCCCAGCATCTGATAGCCGCCACACAGGCCCAGCACATGTGCGCCCCGGCGCAGGGCGGCGGCCAGATCAATGTCCCAGCCTTGGGCGCGGAAATAGGCGAGGTCGGCAATCGTGGCCTTGCTGCCAGGCAGGATGATGAGGTCTGCCTCGACTGGCAGGGGCTGCCCCGGAGCGACCATGCGCACCGTGACGCCCGGTTCCTGCGCCAGCGGATCGAGGTCATCGAAATTGGCGATGCGCGACAGGTGTGGCACGGCGATCAGGAACGCGCCGCTGCCTTTGGTTCCCCGCAAATCCGCGGCGTCCTCGGCGGGCAGGCGATGCGCGTCGGCGAACCACGGCACCACGCCGAAACCGCGCCAGCCGGTGCGCGCCTTCACGAACTCATAGCCATCGTCAAACAGGCGCGGATCACCGCGGAACTTGTTGACCACAAAGCCGCGGATCATTGCCGCGTCGCCCGGATCAATCACGCTTTGGGTGCCCACCAACTGCGCGATGACCCCGCCCCGGTCGATGTCGCCGACCAGCACCACGGGCACAGCCGCCGCGCGGGCAAAGCCCATGTTGGCAATGTCGCCGCTGCGCAGGTTCACTTCTGCCGGGCTGCCGGCACCTTCGACGATCACGAGGTCGGCCCCGGCGCAAAGGCGGGCGAAGCTGTCCAGCACCGGGGCCATCAGATCAGGCTTCAGCCGGGCATAATCGCGGGCGCGCAGCGTTGTCAGCCGCTGGCCCTGCACGATGACCTGCGCGCCGGTGTCTGATTCGGGCTTCAGCAGCACCGGGTTCATGTGAACAGTGGGCGCGACACCGCAGGCCCGTGCCTGCAGTGCTTGCGCGCGGCCAATCTCGCCCCCTGCCGCAACGGCGGCGTTGTTCGACATGTTCTGCGGCTTGAACGGCCGCACGCGCAGCCCCTGCCGCGCAAATGCCCGGCACAGTCCGGCCACCAGCATGGACTTTCCGACGTTGGACCCGGCCCCCTGAATCATCAATGTGGCCGCCATCACGCCCCGCGCGGCATGGGGTTCAGGCCCTTGTTGTAGGGGTGCCAGTCGGTAATGTCGGGATAATTGGCGCGGCGCCATGCACGGACGCGTTTGTTCATCACCCGTTTCCACAAGGGCGGCGCCATGGCCAGCGCCGTCATCACCGGATAGCCATAGGGCAGTTGCGGGGCCTCGTCCGCCGCATAGGTTTGCAGCAGCGGAAAGCGCCGGTCGGGTTTGTAATGATGGTCCGAATGGCGTTGCAGATTGATCAGCAGCCAGTTTGACGCCCGGTGGGCCGCGTTCCACGAATGGCGGGGCTGCACATGTTCGTAGCGCCCGTCGCCGAGATGGCGGCGGGTCAGGCCATAATGTTCGATGTAGTTCACCAGTTCCAGCTGCCAGATTGCGATGAACGCCTGCCAGACAAACAGCGCAAGCCCGGTCCAGCCGCCCACCAGCGCGGCGATCACCAGCATGCCCAGTTGCAGCGCGCCATAGCGCCAGAACGGGTTTGACCGATGTTCGGGGTTCAGCCCCTTGCGCGCAAGCATCGCCGCTTCGGCCCGGATCGAGGATTGCAGCGATTGGCGCAAAACGCGCGGGAAAAAGCGGTGAAAGCCTTCATTATAGCGGGCCGAGACCGGATCGCGCACGGTGCCGACATAGAGGTGATGCACGCGCAAATGTTCAGACCGGAAATGCGAATACAGCACGGACGCGAGCAGCAAGTCCCCCAGCATGCGTTCGATGGCGGGCTTCTGGTGCATCAGTTCATGGCTGTAATTGATGCCGATGGTGCCTGAAATCGTGCCCATGCCGAAGAGCAGCACAATGGTTTCCAATGGCCCCAGATGCGCTGCTGTCGGCACATACCACAGCAGCCAGAGCAGCAGTGAAAACTGCACGGGAAACCAGATCAGCGTGACCAGCCGGTACCAGAACAGCCCGGATTCCGGAGTTTCCAGATCGGCGTTGTCCTCGTTAAGCCCGGTAAATGCGTCCAGAATGGCAAACAGTACCCACGAATAGACGGGCAGCAAGGCCACGGTCCAGCCGCCCTGAAGCGCGCCGAGGACTGCCACAGGCACCATGCCCAGTGACAGCCAGAATGGCAGTGCGCTTTGCGGGCGGATGATGTCGCTGGCAGGGATCGTGGTCATGGGAATCCTTTTGTCCTGCACTGATCTTGCCGCTTCTCGCGCCAGCGTCAACGTGACGTAAAGGCAGATGACGCAAGATCATGTGCTTTGCGCATCACCGTGGGCAGATCGGCGGGCCGAAAATCTGGTGGTGCGCGGAACGCTCCGCGCAACGGGGCCGCATTCATCCCGACATCCGCCACCAGCAGCGCCAGCGACAGATGGAAGTGGGTGAAGGTATGGCGCACCTCGCCTGCGTCGCGCCAGCCGGTGTCCAGCGGGGCAGTGCCACCCACGCCGTCCCAGTCACTGCCGGGCCAGCCGAGCATTCCGCCAAGCAGGCCCTTGTCTGCGCGCCGTTCCAGCAAAAACGCCCCGTCGCTGCGCCGGGCAATCCAGATGGTGCCGGTCCTGGTGGGGGTTGCGGCCTTGCGGTCCTTGCGCGGCAGGCTGGCCTGAATGCCTTGCGCGCGGGCCGCGCAATGATGCACCCAGGGGCAGATGCCGCAGGCCGGGTTGCGGGGCGTGCAGATGGTGGCACCAAGGTCCATCACCGCCTGGGCATAGTCGCCGGGGCGCAGCACGGGCGTCAGGGACGCGGCAAGTGTGGTCAACGCGGGTTTCGCGCCGGGCAGGGGGGCGTCATGCGCGAACATCCGGGCCATCACCCGTTCCACATTGCCATCCACCACGGTGGCCGCCTCATCATACGCGATCGCTGCGATGGCTGCTGCGGTATAAGGGCCGATGCCGGGCAGGGCCAGCAGCCCGTCCCGGCTGGCAGGAAACATTGCGCCATGGTCGCGCACCACGGCCCGTGCGCAGGCCAGCAGATTGCGCGCGCGGGCATAATAGCCCAGGCCCGCCCACTCTCCCATCACGTCGCCATCATCGGCGGCCGCCAGGGCGGCAACCGTCGGCCAGCGGTCCGTGAAGCGGCGAAAGTAGGCACGCACGGCAGCCACGGTGGTTTGCTGCAGCATCACCTCGGACAGCCAGACGCGGTAGGGGTCCGGACGCACGCCTGCTGCGCGATCCGCAGGCGCGATCCGCCAGGGCATCACCCGCGCATGGGCATCATACCAATCCAGCAATATCCGGGCCAGGGCCCCGCCGTCGTTCCCATCCGCCACGTTTTGCGCCCCCGTCCCGCACAGCCCCTCTGGCCATGCGCCCGCCATGGCGTAAGATAGCAAAGAATCCCACAGGATAAAGATGGCCCGCAAACCGCTCTCTCCACCCAGCCCTACCCGCCGCATGCGGGGATTCGAGGCCGCCGCCGGTTTCGTACGAGACCCCGTGCGCGCCGTGGGCGAAGCGCGCGGCTTTGCCGTGGCGCGTTTGTTGACTCATTGGGCGGAAATTGTGGGCGAGGATCTGGCCCGCACCACGCGCCCCGTCAAAGTGGGGTACGGGCGCGAAGGCATGGGGGCGACGCTGACGCTGCTGACGACCGCGGCGCAGGCGCCGATGGTGCAGATGGAGCTGCCGCGCATCAGGGACCGGGTGAATGCCTGCTATGGCTATGCCGCCATTTCACGCATATCGGTGACGCAGACTGCGCCTGCCGGCTTTGCCGAAGGGCAGGTTGAATTCATCCCCGCACCGAAGGCCGCCCCGGTGCCGGACCCTGAAATTCTGGCGAAAGCCGCCGCAACTGCCGACGGGGTCCAGGATACAACTTTGCGTGCGGCGCTTGAAACTCTGGCGCAGAATGTTCTATCCCGGCGCAAGACCTGATCGAAGGAAGACCACAGCATGATGACGACATTCAAGACGCTGCTTGCCGGGGCCGTCCTGGCCATTGGCCTGTCCGTGCCCGCAACCGCGCAAGAGGCCACAACCGAGGCGGCCACCCCCGCGCTGAGCTATATGACGCTTGGGCCGGAAGACGCCAAGGTGACGATCATCGAATATGCATCCTTCACATGTCCGCACTGCGCGAATTTTCACACGAACGTTTTCACGGACCTGAAGGCCGACTACATCGATACCGGTAAAGTCCGCTTTGAATTCCGCGAGGTGTATTTCGACCGCTATGGCCTGTGGGCGGCGATGCTGGCCCGCTGCGGCGGCGAGATGCGCTTTTTCGGGATCACCGACATTCTTTATACCACGCAGCAGGAATGGGCGGGCACCGAAGACCCGGCCGTCGTGGTGGAAAACCTGAACCGGATCGGGCGCACTGCGGGCATGGATGATGCAACGCTGCAAGCCTGCATGAACGACGGTGCAATGGCCGAGGCGCTGGTGGCACAGTATCAGGAAAGCTCCACCGCCGATGGAATCGAGGGAACGCCCACGCTGCTCATCAATGGCGAGAAGCATTCCAACATGTCCTATGACGACCTGAAGGCCATCATCGACCCGCTTCTGACCGAATGACCCCGCTTGCCGGTCTGAAGGTCATCGAACTGGCCCGGATCCTTGCCGGGCCATGGGCGGGCCAGATGTTGGCCGATCTTGGCGCGGATGTCATCAAGGTGGAAGCGCCCGAAGGCGATGACACGCGGCGCTGGGGCCCGCCCTTTATCGACCGCGAGGGCGACAGATCGGCGGCCTATTTCCATGCGACGAACCGGGGCAAACGGTCGGTTGTCTGCGATTTCCGTACGCCCGAAGGGCAGGCGCTGGTGCGCCGTCTGGTGACCGACGCCGATATCGTGATCGAGAATTTCAAGGTCGGCGGGCTGGCGAAATACGGGCTGGATTACGCGTCGCTGCAGACCGTGAACCCGCGCCTGATCTATTGTTCGATCACCGGTTTCGGGCAGGACGGTCCCTATGCGCACCGGGCGGGATATGACTTTATCATTCAGGGCATGGCCGGGTTGATGAGCGTGACCGGTGCGATCGACGGACAGCCGCAAAAGGCGGGCGTGGCGGTGGCGGATGTGGTCACCGGGGTCTATGCCGCGACAGCCATTCTGGCGGCGGTGCATCAGCGCGCCACCACCGGGGTGGGCCAGCAGATCGATATGGCGCTTATGGATGTGGCCGCAGCCATCATGGCCAATCAGGCGATGAACTACCTGGCGACGGGTGTAGCACCGGTCAAACTTGGCAATGCCCATCCCAACCTCGCACCCTATGCCGTCTTTGACTGCGCCGATGGCTGGCTGATCCTGGCAGTGGGCAATGACGCGCAGTACCAGCGGCTGTGCCGGGTGCTGGGCCTGCCCGATCTTGCGACCGATCCCGACTATCTGACCAACGCCGACCGCGTGACGCGCCGCGCAGCACTGACAGATGCCCTGAGCGTCGCCACCCGCCGCTTCACCAAGGCGGATCTGCTGGCCGCGTGCGAGGCCGAAGGCGTGCCCGCAGGCCCGATCAACGATCTGGCCGAGGTGTTCGCCGACCCCCAGATCATCGCCCGCAAGATGCAGCTGGATCTGGATGGCGTGCCGGGGGTGCGCTCACCCTTCGTGTTTTCGGGGGCGGAACTCGCGCTGGACCGCGCGGCCCCGCGCCTGGGCGAACATCAGCGCGATGTCAGCTGACGCCCGCGCTTGCGGCAGATGTCGGATGCCTTCGGCGACAAGACTTCAGGCAAAATGAAAGCTCAGCCCGTTGGCAGGGATGACAGGGCTGCGTCAATCACGGTCCAGTCATCGAGATGCAGGCGCACCGGCAGGGTCAGTACCCTGGCCCGGAACGGTGCGGGCAGGCGGACCGCGTCTTTTTCGGTGGTGACAAGCTGGCCACCCAAGGCCGCAGCCTCGGCCTCCAGCCGCCGCATCAGGGTGTCGGTCAGCGGTTGGTGGTCATCCAGCGCCTCGGTCCGCAGGATATCGGCCCCTTCGCCGCGCAGGGTGGCGAAGAATTTTTCGGGGTGGCCGATACCCGCAAAGGCCAGAACACGGGTGCCCGCCCAGGGCATGCCCATCGGCAGGGCGCGCAGGACACCCTTGGCGTGGGGCAGGTGGATGGCATGGCCCCATGCCGCGCCGAACCGGGCCTGCGCATCCGGCGCGCCGATCGACAACAGCAGGTCGGCACGCGCAAGCCCTGTCGCCACAGGTTCGCGCAACGGGCCAGCAGGCAGGCACAGGCCATTGCCAAAGCCCTTGTCTGCATCCACCACGACGATGGCGATATCCTTGATGACGCCGGGGTTCTGGAACCCGTCATCCAGCACGATCACATCCGCGCCGTCCTGCGCGGCCCTGACCCCGGCCGCGCGATCCCGCGCCACCCACGTCGGCGCAAAGGCCGCGAGCAGCAGCGGCTCATCCCCCACATCTGCCGCAGCGTGCTGCATGGGGTCAACCTGCACCGGCCCGGCCAACCGTCCGCCATGCCCGCGTGAGACGACATGCACCCGCAGCCCGCGTGCGCCCAGCCGTGCGATCAGCGCGATCGTGGTGGGGGTCTTGCCGGTCCCGCCCGCATTCAGGTTGCCGATGCAGATCACGGGCACGGCGGCGCGGAACCCCGGTTGCGTCATCCGGCGCGCGGTCATCCGGGCATAGGCCGCCCCCAGCGGGCGCAACAGCGTCGCCGCGGCACCGGGCGGGCGGTACCAGAAGGCGGGGGGGCGCATCAGCCTTCACCGTCCATCAGGCGGCGGATCAGAGTCGTGGCCTGCGCGGTTGCCTCGGCGCCTTCGCTGGTCACCGACCATGCGGCCTGCGCCAGCCGCGCGGCCCGGTCGGGGGATAAAAGATCCGAAAGGGCCTCGGCCAGATCGCCGACAGAGCCTACGGCACGTGCGGCGCGGGCGGCCCCCAGACGGCCAAACGTCGGGCCGTAGCCGCCGGGGCGTGGGCCATAAAGGATCGCCGATCCGAGGGCCGCCGGTTCCAGCGGATTGCGCGTGCAGCCCGCGCCCGACAAGCTGCCGCCCAGAAAAGTCACGGGCGCCAGCCGATACCACAGCCCGTATTCTGCCCCGGCATCGGCCAGATAGACCTCGACCTCGGGGTCTGGTTCCTGGTCCAGACTGCGGCGCGCAACGACCCATCCCTCCTCTGCCTCCATCTGGGCGGCAAGGGCCGTGGCGCGGTCCGGGTCTTCGGGGGCAAGGATCAGCAGCAGCCGATGCGTATGGCCAAGGGCGTAGCGGTGGGCTGCGATGACGGCGGCCTCTTCAGCCTCGGGCAGACCGGCGGCCAGCCAGACAGGCCGGGTGGACAACTGTTTTGCCAGCGCCGCGCGTTCGGCCTCGCTATGCGGCAAGGCGGCGGATTCCTCTTCCATACGGCCCGCAGCGGCCACCGCCGACAAGGGCGCACCCGCCTTGCGAAAGGCGCGCGCGGCGGCCTCGTCCACGGTCAGCACATGGGCGAAGGCCGACAGCGCGGTGCGGGTCAGGCCGGGAAACCAGCCGTCGCGGTCGCGCAGGATATAAGGTGCGCGGCCATCCACCAGCATCAGGGGCAGCTTGCGCGCTGTGCATTCATGGATCAGAACGGGGCGCAGTTCGCCTTCGGACAACACCGCGACCTCGGGCTTCCAATGGTCAAGGAACGCGCGTGCTTCGGCCGGGGTATCGGCGGGGCTGGGCTGCTGGATCACGCCGGGCCGTTCGGGCAGCGGGGCGGGGCTTGTCAGCACCACGCCCACGCCGTCATCGTCCACCAGACGCCGGGCCAGTTCCAGCACCGTGCGGGCTGCATCCACCCCCGGCGCATGCAGCCAGACCAGCCGCCCGGCCGGGCGCGGGGGGCGGTCGGTCACGGCCGCACCGGCACGACCGGGGCGCAGATTATAAAGCGTCAAGCCAAGAGAATATGCCATTCAGGACAACGGGCTCAGGCCCCCATCTCCTCGGTCAAGCTGCCGGCTTTTGCCTCGTCGCGCAGGCGGTGAATGTGGGCGATGAAATAGCGCATATGGGCATTGTCCACGGTGCGCTGTGCCTCGGCCTTCCAGGCACGGAAGGCGGTGGCATAATCGGGAAACATGCCCACGATATGGATATCGTCCACGTCCTTGAAGACATTGCGGGACGGGTCCAACAGTTCGCCACCAAAGACAAGATGAAGGCGTTGCGTCATGGGTCACTCCGATGGTCTGCGGCTCGGCGCGCAGCATAGGGATGCGCACGGGGGGGTCAAGGTCGCAGCGGGGCCGCTGACCAGCCGTCCCGCCATCGCCATCGTCATCCCGGCTATACAATCCAATCCTTTGCCACTATACGCCCGCAGTCGGCCCAAGGATTCCGGGACCAGCGTGGCGAGGAGGCCCGTTGGACGTGGGGAATGAGGTGCCGCAGATGGCACCGGGGCAATGCCCCCCCTTTGGGATAAAGACATGACCGATATTGATATTGCAGCCCCGCTTGCGGCGGCGCTTGCGGCCAAGGGCTATGCAGCCCTGACCCCCGTGCAAGAGGCCGTTCTGGCCGATGGCGTGGCGGGGCGAGACTTGCTGGTGTCCGCCCAGACCGGGTCTGGCAAGACCGTGGCCTTTGGCATCGCCATTGCGCCGGAAATTCTGGCGGGCTCGGATCGCCTGCTGTTCGCGGATGTGCCGCTGGCCCTTGTTGTTGCCCCGACGCGCGAACTGGCGCTGCAGGTCGCCCGCGAACTGGAATGGCTTTACGCCGATGCCGGGGCAAAGATCGCCACCTGCGTGGGTGGCATGGACTACCGCACCGAAAAGCGCACGCTTGACCGCGGGGCGCATATCGTTGTGGGCACGCCGGGGCGCCTGCGCGACCATATCGAGCGCCGCAGCCTGGATCTGTCCGGCCTGCAAGCCGCCGTGCTGGACGAAGCGGATGAAATGCTCGATCTCGGTTTCCGTGAAGACTTGGAATTCATCCTGAACGCCGCCCCGGAAACCCGCCGCACCCTGATGTTTTCGGCCACCGTGCCCAAGGCAATTGCCGAACTTGCCAAGGTATTCCAGCGTGATGCCCTGCGCCTGCAAACCGCGGGCGAGGCCCGCCAGCATGTCGATATCGAATACAAGGCGATGAGCGTGGCCGTGCGTGACCGCGATCATGCCATCTTCAACGCGCTGCGGTATTACGACGCGCGGTCGGCGATCGTGTTCTGCAAGACGCGCGCCAATGTGAACAATCTGATCGCCCGCATGGGCAACCGCGGCTTTCAGGTCGTGGCGCTGTCGGGTGAACTTTCGCAACAGGAACGCACCCACGCCCTGCAGGCCCTGCGCGATGGCCGCGCGCGGGTGTGTATCGCCACCGATGTCGCGGCGCGCGGCATCGATCTGCCGGGGCTGGATCTGGTGATCCACGCCGACCTGCCATCAAATTCCGAAACCCTGCTGCACCGGTCGGGTCGTACCGGGCGCGCGGGGTCCAAAGGGGTGTCCGCGCTGATCGTGGTGCCAGCGGAATTCAAGAAAGCACAGCGCCTGCTGCAAGGGGCAAAGGTCGTGGCCGAATGGGGATCAGCCCCCGGCGCTGATGACGTGCAGGCAAGGGATGATCTGCGCCTGATGGAACACCCGGCCTTGCTGGCGGGTGTGGGGG
>JAYSSN010000082.1:0-1957 GCA_043720555.1 Rhodobacterales bacterium
GGCAAGGTCCTGCGGGTCGAGGTGAAATGCGGGATGCCCACCCGAAAGGTAAGCCGCAACCTGACGGTTGGTCATGGCCGAACAACTGCCCGACAGCACGATGGCCGGGCCATCTGGCACGCGTGGAACTTGGGTCACGTCGGCCTTGGACAGTAACCCCTGTTTCAGCCAAAGTTCTGGCAAGGGCATCGCCACGGCGCTGCCGCCGGTCAGCAAAGGCATGGATTGGCAGGCCTCGGCGATCAGATACAGATCGTCATTGCTGACCGCATCGACAACGACATGGGCCACGCCCTGCGCACCAAGGTCATCCAGCCGCTGGCGCAGCGCAGCCACCCCATTGGCGAGGGTAAGACGGTTGGCGAGCCCGACTGCCTTGGTCACTTGCGGTGCCAGCAGGCGCATCAGGTTGGAATCCCGCATCGGTGTCAGCGGGTGGTCTTTCATCGGGCTTTCCGACAGCGGCTGTTCGCCGACAAAGAGATTGCCCATGAAAATGCAGCGACCGTTTTCCGGGAAGGCAGGGCAATAGATCGTCTGCGACGCGCCCAGGTCCGCCATCAACGCCTCGGCCACCGGCCCGATATTGCCTTGAGGCGTGGAATCGAAGGTGGAACAGTATTTCCAGAAAAACCGCTGCGCCCCGGCCCGGCGCAGCCAAGCCAGCGCCGAGCGGGTTTCAGCCACAGCCTCGGCCACCGGGGCGGTGCGGGATTTGAGGGCGATGATTTCCAGCGGCGCGGTATCTGACGGCGGTTCTGATGGCACGCCAATGCGCAGGGATACCGGCACGCCCGAGCGGGCGAGCAGGCCCGCAAGGTCGGTGGCCCCGGTGAAATCGTCGGCGATGGCGCCAAAGAAAGTGGTCATGTTCAGCCTTCACCCGGCAGGGTCAGTCCGGCATGGCGGGCATAGACCTTGGCCACGGCGGCATCGTCTTCGCGGCCCAGCCCCATACCCGAAGCCGCGATGAATTGCTGCAGCGCCGCCGCTGTCAACGGCACCGCGAATTTTGCGGCTCGGGCGGCATCCAGCACGATGCCCAGATCCTTGGGCCAGATGTCCACTGCCGAAAGCGGCGTGTAGTTGCCGGCCACGATATGCGGCGCCCGGTTTTCCAGCATCCAGCTGGTTCCGGCGCAGTCGGGGATGACCTTCAGGAACGTCTCGGGCGCAATTCCTTGGGTCATCCCAAAAGTGATCGCTTCGGCCATCGCGGCGATATGGGTGCCTGCCAGCATCTGGTTCACGGCTTTCATCGCCGATCCCATGCCCGCGCTGTCGCCCAGTTCGAACACCTTCTCGGCCGTCGCGTTCAGCATAGGGCGCGCGGCGTTGAAGGCAGCGGTCGTGCCAGAGGCCATGATCGCAAGTTTGCCATTCGCGGCCTTGACCGATCCACCGGAAATTGGCGCGTCAAGGTAATGCAGCCCCAAGGCATTACACCGTGCGGACATGGTGCGGGCAAAGTCCGGCGCCACGGTGACACAACAAATGACGACGGCCCCGCGCGGCAGCTTCGGCGCAATGCCGTCGGACCCGAACAGCACCGCTTCGGTCTGGGCCGCGTTCAGCACTACGACCGCCAACGCATCAAGACCGGGGGCGGCAGCACCGATCCCATCGGACATCGCACCCTCTGCTTGCAGACGCTTCACCGCATCGGGGTTTACATCCGCACCGCAGACTTGATGCCCGGCACGCAACAGTGACGCGGCAATTCCGTAACCCATGGACCCAAGTCCGGCGACACCAATTTTCATCTTTTCATTTCCTTTCGGTCATAACCGGCCATTGGTCTGGGGGGTGCTGTCAGACGAATGCGAACGGGTCTCAGCTTTGCGGGATGTGGGAATGTTAGGCGGCAAAGAGGCCACGCCACTCTGCAAGAGCGACGGCGCGGGCAGACTTGTAGTTCGGTCGACTGGAAAGGGCTCGTTCCTTGTTGAAGTGGTTG
>JAYSSN010000083.1:0-1956 GCA_043720555.1 Rhodobacterales bacterium
GAGATGCTGTTCGATGCCCACTGGCACGCATTCCGGGTCTTCGGTGGTGTGCCTGCGCGGGGGATTTACGACAGTGAGGCTGGGCCGCCATCGGTCCGAGGCTAGGCCGAACGCGCACGGCGGTTGATCGCGTCGGCCGCGGCAAGGAGCGGCAGATCAACATGCGCTTCCTCGCCATGACCAACCACTACGTCTATGAGCCGGAATTTTGCAATCCAGCAGCAGGATGGGGCAAGCCATTGGTGCGCGATTGGTTCGAGCCCAATGGCGGCGGACAAGTCGAGAAGAACGTTCGCGATGCCCGTCACCGTCTTCGGCGATGCAAAGATGACCACGGCATTGCTCGACCGTCTGACCCACCGCTGCCACATACTCGAAACTGGCAACGACAGCTTCCGCTTCAAGGCCAGCTCAGCTGCGGCGTCCGCTGCAAAGAAAAAGAAGGCGACAACACACAGCTTGACCCCAGCATGAACCGAAATCCATAATCAGAGGTGGCTCAGTTCTGGGTGAAAATCAACAGCGTGGACTAATGCTGACGGGAAAAGGGGCTCTCATGCCTCAGGCCTGAGTTACGCAACAACGCCGATGCAGAGGCAGGGACCGGGTCCTGCCTGGGGAACCAGCGGTGTGCATGAACCATTTTGATCGTGCAATGCGCCGGATCGTGGTAAGCTTCCGACAAACTGGTGCTCCTACAGGTGGGCATTTGCCTACTCAGTGCCCAGTTGGAGCATGAGAGGAGGTTCTCAGTGGTCAAACCAGTCAAGACGATCGGAAATCCCCTGTCCTGGACGGTCGACGCCGTGGTCGGCGCGTCGGGCTATATAAAGGACGCGGCTCACGAGATCCGGGGCGATCATCTGGCACCGCCGGTGGTGCGGCGCTTGGGCATCGAGGATCTGCGGGTTGCGCTCCGCAAGGGCGCGGAGGATCTTGCCGCGTTCCGGACGGATGTGATCTTTATAGTCATCTTCTATCCGATCATCGGGCTCTGTCTCGCGGTATTTGCCTTCCAGACAGAGTTGCTGCCGCTACTGTTTCCGCTGATGTCGGGCTTTGCACTGGTCGGACCGATCGCGGCGGTCGGCCTTTACGAGATGAGCCGGCGGCGCGAGCGCGGCGAGCCCGCAGGCATCGGGTCTGCCTTCGGAGTCCTGGGCTCTCCGGCCATCGGAGCAATATTGACGATCGGCCTCAGTCTGGTCGTCGTATTCATCCTCTGGCTGCTCACCGCATACCTCATCTTCACCGTGACGCTGGGGCCCGAGATACCGGCCTCGGTGACCGCCTTCTTCAGGGACGTATTCACCACTGGCGCAGGCTGGGCGATGCTGATTATTGGCTGCGCCGTCGGCTTCGTCTTTGCCGCCGTGACCCTTGCCATGACCATTGTCTCCATCCCTCTGCTGCTCGACCGGCACGTTGGCGTGCGGGTCGCGGTCGCGACGTCTCTAAAGCTCACCAGAGAGAACCCGGTAACGGTGGGCACGTGGGGTCTAATCGTGGCGGCGTTGCTTGTTGTCGGGACGATTCCGCTGCTGATGGGCTTGATCCTCGTCTTGCCGATACTCGGTCACGCCACCTGGCACCTGTATCGCCGAGCGATACAATAACCGGGAGCCGGGCCCGCAAGATTTCTTGCCGTGGCCCTGGCAACTGTGTTTTGGGTCAGGCTTGACTGTTCAGGCTGGTCAGACCAACTGGTGGCGGCCCGGAGGCGGGTTCACACCCAGGGAGGCGACGCGCTCGCCACCGGATTCCAAATACAGCGGAAAGAGAAGAGACAGGAAGGGCGGAGTGTGCGTAGTGCACCTGATAGATCGCTGCAGATAAGCCCTAACCGGCCCGGATGGGTTACCGCCTAGAAGTATATCCAAACGCTTGGAATCATGTTAGTCTGAAGCGTTCCTGCAGTGGCGCGGCCATGCTGGTCTTGCTGCGGGTTCCGGTCGG
>JAYSSN010000084.1:0-1955 GCA_043720555.1 Rhodobacterales bacterium
ACCATTTCGATGCTATGGGTCTTGGGATCATTATATCTGACACGACCGCGAAGGTTCTTCAGCACTGGACAAGTGACGGTCCGATGTTCCTGTATCCGAGTTCTGTCCCACTTTCCGATGATCTGACCCGCAGGGGCTATACCGAAGTTGTCGAAAAGCGCGTGAACCCAAGCTGGACTCCGACGCCATCGATGCGGGAGCGCAATCCCGAGTGGCCCGCATTTGTGCAAGGCGGCGACCCCAGCAGCCCGCTTGGAACGCGTGCTCTCTATTTGTCCTGGCAAAATTACCGCATCCACGGCACCCACGATAAGCGGAAAATCGGGCGCCGTTCCTCAAACGGTTGCATCGGCCTCTACAACGAGCATATTGAAGAAGTCTTCGACCGAGTTCCGGTCGGGACGCAAGTCAAGTTGATCTAACCCCATGTTGAAGACGCCCACCAAACGGACCGCATCGAACTTCCTGCTTCCGGGCGGGATCATTCGTATTCTATGGGCATGGTCTTTCACGATCGTGCTGCTCTGCGGTTTGACTATTGGCCAGTCTGCATCGGCGTTCGCCCCGGTTGATCATCACTCCCCGACCTCGGTAGAGACGTCAGACGGCAGTGCCGGATCGATGAACATATCGCTGTCTTGCCATCCGGCGCTGGCATGCGCTGCATTTGTGTTGCCAATCGGTGCAGTGACCGCGTTCATCCCCAGCTATGCAGTGATGTCGCGACCGCATTTTGCCCAGGCCCAGCTGCGCTTCGGTGGCCCCTCTGTCAGTCTACCCCCTCCACGCCTGCTGATCTGAAGGTCAGTCTGGGCAAGAGCCATGGTTCGACGGCGCCGTCACAGGCCCGTTCGACGGCTCAATCGTTTTCATGCTGACCCACGACATGTGTGCAATTCGTGGACCGCCTGAAGCGCGGTGCGCGGTGGTCGATCAAAAACAATAAATCGAGGGCAGTGGGCAGATGGCAAAGCAATGGACAGGCGCAATGGCGCTTGCAGCTTCCGCAGTCGCGGCAATGGCAGTGGCGCATACGGGGGCGAGCGGAGTTGCCTTGGTGAGGATGAACGGAATGACAGCGATGCGGGATACCGTGGCGGAACTGGCGCCGATGATGCAAGGGGCTGTGCCTTACGATGCCTTCATTGTGTCGGAAGGTGCTAACGTAATCGCCAGTCACGCCGGCGAAACGATGCTGTCGCTTTTCCCCGAAGGCAGCCTGGAGGGAGTGACCTATGCAAAGCCGGAGATCTGGTCCAACTGGCGGGATTTCGCAGCTCTGGCAGAAGAGATGAAAGTTTACGCAGATGCCCTGTCCGAGGCCGCGCCAAACGGGCTTGAACCGGCTTCCGCACCGCCTGGAGACATGGCAGGGATGGATCATACCGGAATGGCTATGTCTCCTGCCGCGGAGACCAATCTCGGCTTCTCGGTGGCGGAGTTGATGGGCTATGCCGAAAAGACCGCAGACAGGCCGGTATCGCGCGGACAGGCAGAACCGGCGTCCCTTGCGCTGACCCTGTCTAGCCTTGCAGCCGATGATTTGTTCACTCGGATCAGCGGAACCTGCTCCTCTTGTCATTCGCAGTTTCGCGCGGGAAAGAACTGACTATGCGGGGCCTGATCCGGCTTCTTGCCATTTTGCCGACCGTGGTGGGTAGCCTTGGTGCCGGGGTGCTGGCGCTCTGGCCCATCGGAGATGCGGAGCCCGCCGCATTTCCGATCGGCGACCCTGAACGTGGGGCGTATTTGGCCCGTTCAGGCGGTTGCGTGTCGTGCCACACCAACGCGGCGGCGAAGGGCCCCGCACTTGCTGGCGGTGCACCGCTCGATACGCCGTTCGGAACTTTCGTGCCACCGAACATCACGCCGCATCCTGTGGCGGGAATCGGGCGGTGGACCATTCAGGATTTCGCGCGTGCCGTGCGTCAGGGCGTTTCCCCGGAAGGGGACCC
>JAYSSN010000085.1:0-12988 GCA_043720555.1 Rhodobacterales bacterium
CGCGATCTGGCCGAGTTCGACGGCTGGGTGCGCCATGATGGTGAAGAATTCCTGTTCGTGCTGACGGGCATCGTCCGCCTGTTCACCGAATTCTACGAACCGGTCGATCTGCGCCGGGGCGACAGCGCCTATTACGACGCCAGCATGGGCCACAACGTTGTCAGCCTGTCGGACGAGGATGCCACGATCCTGTGGGTCACGTCTTTGACCTGATGACATGGTGCGACCGGGGAAGGGGGCAACCGGATGCGACTTGCGCTGCTGACCGATATTCATGCCAACCGTGAGGCGTTTGAGGCGGTGCTGGCCGATGTCGCGCAGCGCGGCGTGGACCGCATGGTTTTTCTGGGTGATCTGGTGGGCTACGGCCCCGACCCCGGCTGGTGTCTGGACCGGGTCGAGGACATGGTGGCCGGCGGCGCGGTCTGCGTGCGCGGCAACCATGACCGGGCCGTGGGCATCCCCGATGGCGCCTTGAATGCGGCTGCCCGCAAGGTGATCGACTGGACGGTGAACCAACTGAACGCGCGGCAAAAGCTGTTCTTGTCGGAACTGCCGCTGACGGTGGTCGAGGATGACCTGCTGTTCGTGCACGCAAGCGCGCATCATCCGGCGGACTGGATTTACATTACCGGCACGGCGGCGGCGATGCCCAGCTTCCGGGTCAGCAAGGCCCGCGTGATCCTGTGCGGGCATGTCCACCGGGCGCAGATCTACAGTTGCGATCTGAACGGCCGGGTGACTGCTTTTGCGGTCAAGCCAGGCGTACCGATGCCGCTGATCCGGTCGCGCCGGTGGCTTGCGGTCATTGGATCGGTCGGGCAGCCGCGCGATGGGTCGGGGCTCGCGGGGTATGCCATTCTGGACCGCGGCACGAACGCGCTGACGTTCCGGCAGGTTGGTTACGATGCGGCGACAACGGCCCGCAAATCGCGGGAACGCGGCTTGCCCGAGGCTTTGGCTCAGCGATTGATGAAAGGCGAATGAATGCAGATCCGACCGTATGAAGGGCTGCTGATCGACGGCTTCACCCTTGGCGCGAAGCTGCACAAGGGCGGGTTCGCGACCATCTGGGCGGTCACGCACGCCGACCATGCCGACTCCATGGTGATGAAGGTGCCAATCATCCTTGACGGCGATGACGGCCCCACGATCGTCGGGTTCGAGGCCGAACAGATGATCATGCCGCGCCTCAGCGGCCCGCATGTGCCGCGCGTGATCGCCGAAGGTGACTTTGCAGTCATGCCGTATATCGTGACCGAATTCATTCCCGGCGATTCGGCGCTGGCACTTTTCAGGACCGCGCCCCGCCCGGTTTCCGAGGTGATCGAGGTCGTCGCGCGGATGGCCGCCGCCGTCCATGATCTTCACCGCCAGCATGTGATCCACCTGGACCTGAAACCTGCGAATTTCCTGCAGCGCGCCAGTGGCGACATGGTGCTGGTCGATTACGGGCTGTCGCGGCACGACCAGCTTCCCGATCTGCTGGCCGAGGAATTCACCGTGCCGATGGGCACCTTCCCCTATATGGCCCCCGAACAATATCTGCGCCAGCGCGGTGATCTGCGGTCGGATCTGTTTGCCCTCGGGGCGATGATCTATGAACTGGTGACAGGCGTGCTGCCGTTTGGCGAGCCGTCAGGCCTGTCGGGTGTGCGCAAGCGGCTCTGGCGCGATCCGGTCCCGCCGCGCGCGCTGCGCCCGGGCATCCCCGAATGGCTGCAAGAGATCATCCTGCGCGCGCTGGAGGTGGACCCCGCACGCCGCTATCAGTCTGCCGCGCAGCTGATCTTTGACCTCGCGCACCCCTTGCAGGTCCGTCTGACGGACCGCGCCCACAAGATGGCGCGCGACAGCGGGCTGGCCGTGTTCCACCGTTGGCGTCAGATCCGCCGCCTGCGCGCCTTTGCCGACCCGCCCAGCATGGCGCATCAGATCGACCGCGCGCCGATCATTCTGGTGGCCGTTGATCTGGCACCCGAGATGGAGGCTCTGGCCGAACAGCTGCGCCTTTCGGCGCAACGCTTGCTGGTCATCCAGCCCGATGCGCGGGTGGCGTGCGTGAACATCCTCAAAACCGCGCGGATCGGTATCGATCAGGGCACCGATGCCGCCGGCAACAACCTGCATGTGGCGCGTCTGGTCGGCTTGAAGGCCTGGGCGCGGGGGATTGATCTGGCCGACGACCGGCTGACCTTCACGGTGCTTGAAAACCCCGACACTGCAAGCGCCATCATCGCCCATGCCGAAGCGAACCGCGTCGATCACATCCTGATGGGCGCGCGCGGCCATTCGGCCACGCGACGCTTGCTGGGGTCGGTGTCAGCCAAAGTCGTGGCCGAGGCACCCTGTTCCGTCACGGTGGTCCGTCTGCGGGTGCGGGCTGACGCGCACTGACCGGTCAGAACGTGTTCGCCACCGTGTTCGCACCCGATGAGATGTCTTGCCCGACACCCGCAATCGTGTTGCAGCCCGCAAGGGCCAGAAGCGCGATCAAAACAAGTTTTTTCATTCCTGATACCACCATACATCCGGTTGAAAGCCGATCCAGTCGCCATACAGCGGCAGGCGTTCTGGATAGTGCAGCGTCGATTGATGCGCCAGACGCGAGATTTTGCTGTACCAGATCGGGATGACATAGCGGCCCGAAATCAACACCCGGTCCAACGCCTCGACCGCGTCACGAAACGCTGTGGCGTCATTTGCTGACAGCATGGTGGCGATCATCGCCTCGGCTGCGGGGGAATTCATCCCCATCCAGTTGCGTGTGCTGGGTTCCGTCACCCCCGCACTGCCCCAATAAAGCATCTGTTCATTGCCGGGCGACAGCGACAGTGACCGGATGTAATGCGTCATGTCAAAGTCATAGGCGTTGGTGCGTTCCTTGTACTGTGCGCTGTCCACCGTCACGACACGGGCGTCGATGCCCAGCCGCTTCAGCGCCTCGACATAGATGTTGGCGGTGGCGATGATGTCGTCCGCGCCGTTCACCAGCAAAACCTCGAACGCAAACGGTGCGCCCGCCGCGTCTTGCAGCACGCCGTCGGTGACGGTCCATCCCGCCTCTTCCAGCAGGGCAGTCGCCTGCCGCAGGCCCGCGCGGTTCGCTTCTGACCCGTCGCTGACGGGCAGGGTATAGCCATCGATCGCACCGGGCAGCAGATCGGCGCGGAACGGCTCCAGCAGCGCCAGCACCGGCCCGGTCGCCGGGGTGCCGGGCTGCATTCCGAGGGTCGAGTTGGAATAATACGACGTGATCCGGGCCTGCGCCCCGCCGTTCAGCGTCCGGTTCACCAGTTCAAAGTTGAACGCATGGATCAGCGCCTCGCGCACGCGCCAGTCGGCAAACATCGGCTTGCGGGTGTTGAACACCAGCCCTTCGATCCCGGATGGGCGCGAATGCGGAATTTCCGATTTCACCACATCACCGGCGGCAACGGCGGGAAAGTCATAGACGCTGGCCCATTTCGCCGGGTTGGTTTCGCGGTAGCTGCTGATCGCGCCGCCCTTGAACGCTTCAAACACCACGCCGCCGTCGCCGAAATAGTCGTAGCGCACTTCGTCAAAGTTGTGCTGGCCGCGGTAGAAGGGCAAATCCGCCCCCCACCAGTTCGGGTTGCGGATATAGGTGATCGCACTGCCCAACTCGTACGGGCCGACGATATAGGGGCCGGACCCGATCACCGCTTCGGTTGCGGTTTCGGCGAAATCCTTGCCCTGCCACTGCGCGCGTTGCAGGATCGGGCGCAGGCCGATGATCAGCGGCAGTTCGCGGTCCACTTCGGCAAAGGTAAAGCGCACCGTGCGGTCGTCGATCTTTTCCGACGTGGCCACCTTGGCCCAGGCCCCCGCATAGCGCGGGTTGCCAATGGTGCCCAAAGTTTCCATCGACCAGATCACATCATCGACCGTCACCGGGCTGCCATCCGAGAATCGGGCCGCCTCGCGCAGGGTGAATTGCACGTAGGTGCGGGCCTCATCCGTCTCTATTGATTCGGCCAGCAGACCGTAAAGTGAAAAAGGTTCGTCGTAACTGCGCCCCATCAGCGTCTCGACTGTCAGGGCCGAGATGCCCGCAGCGGGGCTGCCTTTGGTGATGAACGGGTTGAGGCTGTCGAAGGTTCCGCTTTCGCCAAAGGTGATCCGTCCGCCCTTGGGCGCATCCGGGTTGGCGTAGGGCAGGGACACAAAATCCGGGGGCAGGGCAGGGTCACCATACATAGCTATGCCATGTTGCGGCTCGGCCAGGGCGGCAAACGCGCCCAGAATCAGTATCGCCGCCGAAGCCCCTGTCAGCTTTGTGAAAAAGTGTGACGTCATTTCGATAACCATCCCCCGGTGCTTGTTTTTCTTGTGATGCAGCCTAAAGCGCCCCGCCTGTCTTTTCAAACTTTTAACTTGGCCATCGGCAAGGGACGGCGTATATATACCGCACTGCTCGATAGGTTTCTTGCCTGTATGAAACCTGCCTCAATAACTTAACGCCGGCTTCGTGCCGGCGTTTTTTTCTTTTCAGGGCGTTCACTTCGCAGGCGCAGCATGTCAGGGTCGCCGCGCAACGATGGGGGTCCAGATGACATTGCAGGGCAAACGCGCGATCATTACCGGGTCAAATTCCGGTATTGGCCTGGGTGTCGCCGAGGCGCTGGCAGCGGCGGGCGCCGATGTCTTCATCAACAGCTTTACCGACCGCGCCGACGACCACGCACTTGCTGCCGATCTGGGCAGGCGGCATGGCGTCAAGGCGATCTACCTGGCGGCCGACATGTCCAAAGGCACTGATTGCCGGGCGCTGATCGCACGGGCCGGGGGCTGCGACATTCTGGTCAACAACGCAGGCATCCAGCATGTCGCGCCGATTGAAACGTTTCCCGTCGACAAATGGGATGCGATCCTTGCGATCAACCTCAGTTCCGCATTTCACACCACGGCAGCCGCCCTTCCGGGAATGCGCGCCATGGGCTGGGGGCGCATCGTCAATATTGCCTCGGCGCATGGGCTGACCGCCAGCCCCTACAAATCCGCCTACATCGCCGCCAAACATGGCATCGTCGGGCTGTCCAAGACGGTGGCACTGGAATGTGCGGGGCAAAGCATCACCTGCAACGCGATCTGCCCCGGCTATGTCCTGACCCCGCTGATCGAGGCGCAGATCCCCGATCAGATGAAAACCCACGGCATGGACCGCGACACCGTGATCCGCGAGGTGATGCTGCTGCGCCAGCCCTCGCGCCAGTTCGCAACCACCGCTCAGATCGGCGGCACGACGGTGTTTCTGTGTTCATCCGCCGCAGACCAGATCACCGGCACGACGATCAGCGTCGATGGCGGCTGGACGGCGCTGTGACGCACATCGCTTGCGGGCGATGTATCCCATGCTAGACTTGCGCGATTGCCCCGGATAGAAGGCGCCTGCGTTAGCGCTAACGGCGATCCCCTTCGGACCAACCAACGAGGTAACTATGGTTTCGCGTGTCATTCCGGTTGAACCCTTTGATCTTGTTGTGTTCGGGGGGACTGGCGATCTGGCCAGACGCAAGATCATTCCGGGGCTGTACCGGCGTTTCATCGGTGGCCAGATGCCGCCGGATTCGCGTATCATCGGGGCCGCACGGGCCGAGTTGAACGATGCGGGCTACCGTGATCTGGCCCGCGCGGCGCTCGTGGAGTTTGTGGCGAAGCCCAAGCAGGACGAGACCCAGATCACAGCCTTTCTGGAACGTCTGGCGTATGTGCCGATAGACGCCAAAGGCACCGGCGGCTGGGATGTGCTGAAAGGCCTGATGCGCCCCGGCGTGGTGCGCGCCTTTTATTTCTCGGTGGCACCCGCCCTGTTCGGCGATCTGGCCGACCGCCTGCACGCGCATGAAATCGCGGATCCCGCCAGCCGCATCGTGGTGGAAAAACCCTTTGGCCGCGACCTTGCCACCGCGCGCGAGCTCAACCGCGTGCTCGCCAGCCATTTCACCGAAAGCCAGATTTACCGCATCGACCACTACCTTGGCAAAGAAACCGTGCAGAATCTGATGGCGGTGCGTTTTGCCAATATACTGTTTGAACCGATCTGGAACGCGCAATACATTGACAACGTGCAGATCACCGTCGGTGAAACCGTGGGGGTCGAAGGACGCGGCGCATACTACGACACCTCGGGCGCGATGCGCGATATGGTGCAGAACCACATGATGCAGCTGTTATGCCTGATCGCGATGGAACCGCCGACCCATTTTGACCCGAACGCCGTGCGCGACGAAAAGCTGAAGGTGATCCGCGCGCTGGACCCGGTGGATGCGCACGATATCGTGCGGGGCCAGTACCTCGCCGGCAGCGATCAGGGCAGCTATGTCGAACATAGCGGCAACCCCGCCAGCCGGACCGAAAGCTACATCGCCATGAAGGTCAGCATTTCCAACTGGCGCTGGAAGGGTACGCCGTTCTATCTGCGCACCGGCAAGCGCCTGCGGTCGCGCGCGTCGGAAATCGCCATCACCTTCAAGGCGCCGCCGCATTCGATCTTTGACAATCCCAAGGGCATCCATGAAAACGTCCTTGTCATCCGTCTGCAACCGAACGAAGGCATGACCCTGACGGTGATGATAAAGGAACCGGGGCCGGGCGGCATGCGTCTGACCGAAGTGCCGCTGGACATGTCATTCGCCGAAGCACTGGGGGATGATCACGCCGATATCCCCGATGCCTATGAACGCCTGATCATGGACGTGATCCGGGGCAACCAGACCCTGTTCATGCGCGGCGACGAGGTCGAGGCGGCCTGGGCATGGACCGATCCGATCATCCAGGGCTGGGAAGCGCGGGGTGACAAGCCAAAGGCCTATGATCCGGGCGCGGCGGGCCCGGATGATGCACTGATGCTGTTGCACAAGGATGGGCGCCGCTGGCGCGACATCCGTTAGCGAAACGGCTTTTTTGGGGGGAACATGATGCGCTGGCAGGAATACCCGGACCGCGAACTGATGTTTCTGGCGCTCGCCAACACCATCGCGGGCGATCTCGCCGATTTTTTGCGCCGTGACGGGCGCGCCTCGCTGTGTGTGCCCGGTGGCACGACACCCGGGCCGATCTTTGACACGCTGTCGGGCGTCGATATCGACTGGCCCAATGTCACGGTGTTCCTGAACGACGAACGCTGGGTGCCCGAGGACAACGCCCGCTCCAATACGCGGCTGTTGCGGGAACATCTGCTGCGGGGGATGGCTGCGGCTGCAAACTATGTGCCGCTTTATGCCGATTCTCCACAGCCCGAAGACGCGCTCGAGGCCTTGGGCATGGGCATCGCGCCCCATCTGCCCATTTCAGTGCTGCTGCTGGGCATGGGCACGGACATGCACACCGCCAGCCTGTTCCCCGGTGCTGATCGTCTGGCCGAGGCGCTGGCATCAAACGCCCCGACCCTGATGGCCCTGCGTGCCGATGCGGCGGGCGAGCCGCGCATTACCCTGACCGCCCCCGTGCTGCGCGGTGCAATGAACACTCACATCCTGATAACCGGGGCAGAAAAGCGCGCCGCGATCGAACGTGCGGCACAACTGAGCGAACTAGAGGCCCCGGTGAAAGCCGTGCTGGCGAACGCAACCGTACATTGGGCGGAGTAAGACGATGAAAACCGAATGGCAGGCGTTGTCCGATCACGCGGCAACGGTACTGGACCGTCCGATCCTGTCGTTGTTCGACGCAACACGCGCAGGCGATTTTTCCGCGCGGCTGGGCGATCTGCTGTTCGACTATGCCAAGACCAACATTGATCCGACGGCGCGCCGTTTGCTGATCGCGCTGGCCGAGTCCACAGGTGTCGCACAAAAGCGTGATGCGATGTTTGCGGGCGCCCGGATCAATGAAACCGAAGGCCGCGCCGTGTTGCACACCGCGCTGCGCAACATGCAGACGCCTGTGATGGTCGATGGCCGTGATGTGATGCCCGACGTGCGCGCCACTCATGCGCGGATGCAGCGCTTTGCCCGCGACGTGCGGAATGGCCGCTTCACCGGGCAGGGGGGGCACATCACCGATGTGGTCAATATCGGGATCGGCGGGTCTGATCTGGGCCCGGCGATGGCGTGCATTGCCCTGTCGCCCTACGGCGACGGCCCACGCGTGCATTTTGTGTCGAACGTCGATGGCGCGCATGTGACGGATGTCTTGCGCGGTCTGAACCCCGAAACGACGCTGGTGATTGTCGCCTCGAAAACCTTCACCACCATTGAAACCATGACCAACGCCGAAACCGCGCGGAAATGGATGGCGGTCAAGGTGGCCAATCCGGCGGCGCAGTTTGCGGCCGTCAGCACGGCGGCGGACAAGACAGCCGCTTTCGGTATTGATGCTGAACGCGTATTCGGTTTCGAGGATTGGGTTGGCGGGCGCTACTCGATGTGGGGCCCGATCGGTTTGTCACTGATGCTGAGCATCGGGCCGGATGACTTTGACGCCTTCCTCGCGGGGGCTGCGGCGATCGACGCGCATTTCCGCACCGCACCTTTTGGGCAGAGCCTGCCCGTGCTGCTGGCGCTTGTGGGTATCTGGCACAACCAGATATGCGGCTATGCCACCCGCGCCGTGCTGCCCTATGACCAGCGCCTGTCACGGTTGCCGGCCTATCTGCAGCAGCTGGAGATGGAAAGTAACGGCAAGCGCGTGGCTATGGACGGGGCCGATCTGCCCTGTCATTCCGGCCCCGTGGTCTGGGGCGAACCCGGCACCAATGGCCAGCATGCCTTCTACCAGCTGATTCATCAGGGCACGCGGGTAATCCCTTGCGAATTTCTGGTGGCGCGCGAAGGGCACGAGGCTGACCTTGCGCATCAACACCTGCTGCTGGTGTCAAACTGTCTCGCACAGTCCGAAGCATTGATGCGCGGGCGGTCACCGGCCGAGGCGAGTGCCATCATGGCAAAAAAGGGCCTGACCGGTGCCGAACGTGACCGTCAGGCCCGCCACCGCGTATTTCCCGGCAACCGCCCTTCGACCACGCTCGCCTATCCCAAACTGACGCCCTACGTGCTGGGCCAGATCATCGCCCTTTATGAACACCGGGTGTTCGTCGAAGGCGTGATCCTTGGCATCAACTCGTATGACCAATGGGGGGTGGAACTGGGCAAGGAACTGGCGCTGGCCTTGCAGCCGATCCTTGAAGGTTCGCAGGCGGCAGATGAAAAGGACGGCTCGACACAAGCGCTGGTGGCCTATCTGCGCGGCTAGCTGTGAAGCGACGGTGACAATAGCAGCCGCCGATCTGCGCGGAGTGCCGAAGGCGCAACCGACCGCGTGCCAGCAGCAAATGTCAGCGGCTTTTGGCCTGACGGCCAAGGCAGCGGATCAGCAGGTGCCACCCGGACCGCCAGGGCGGGTCTTGCATTTCCAGGATTTCCATCAAAACGCAACGATATCCGTCGGCCGTTTGTCTTGGCTTGCCGCCCATCCGACCCGGATTGCCCGCCATCCGATGTTAGTCCGTCGCGCACATGATCCGGCAGGACGGGTCGGAGCGACGCGATAACATCACGATTCAAAAGGGTTAATCCACCCATTGGGGGGCGATACTGCGCCTGTTGACATGACCATGAAAAATCCGGAAATCGCCAGCCGGCAATTTCCGGAAATCGGCGTCACTTTGCGGCGACGACGATCACTTCCACCAGATACTCCGGTGCCGCGAGCCTCGATTCCCCCGTTGCGCGCGCAGGCGTGTGGCCTTGCGGCACCCAGGTATCCCAAACCGCGTTCATTTCGGCGAATGTGCCAATGTCCGCCAGCCAGATCTGCGCCGACAGGATCCGCGTCTTGTCGCTGCCCGCCAGCGCCAGAATACGGTCCACTTCGGCCAGCGCATCGCGGGTCTGCTGCGCCACTGATCCGCCGGGATTGCCCACTTGCCCCGCCACATGGATGGTAGTGCCGTGCACCACGGCTTCGCTCATGCGGGGGCCGGTGCCAATGCGGGTGATATCGTTGTTCATGGGTTCCTCCGTTCCAGTTGCCTTCGCCTACCCGGTCGGCGCATGGAACGGAAGACCCGTTGCAGTCAGACGCCCAAAAGCACCTTCGCTTCGTCCAGCGCGGCCATCGACGCGGCATGGTCGCCCGCGTCATGCGCGGTCTTGCCGGTGTCCAGCAGGGCCGTGACCTGCGTCATGGTCGCCTCGTCCAGCGTTGCCGTTTTCAATGCCTCTTCGATTTCACCGATCACGACCGGGCAGTTTCCGGCGAACGCCGGCGCGGCCAGACCAAGGATCAGAGCCAGTGTCAGAGCAGTTTTTGTCATGTGCATCTCCCATGTTTCGTTGCGGCGCGCGGACGCCCACAAACAATATAGCATGGGAATGGAGCGGGTGAAGGGAATCGAACCCTCGTCATTTGGTTGGGAACCAAAAGCTCTACCATTGAGCTACACCCGCGTTGGGCATTCAACTAAGCGAAGGGGTCGGTTTCGTCAAGACCGCCAAGTGCCTGTCCGTCAGGGCAGGGGCAGCGTCAGCTCGGTCCGTTCGCCCGGCGTGATCGTAAAGGCGGTCTCGGCCATCTGATTGCCCCGGCGTGCAACCAGCACGTAATCGCCCGCAGGCAGTGTCTCAACCGTGCTGTCAGTTGCAGCCACCGCGACCGATGCCCGATTGCCGCCAATGTCGGGGGGCGTCACAATTTCCAGCCGTTCAGCGCCAGGCGACGAGGCGGCAAGAACCCCGGCATTCAGCACGATGGGCAAACCGATGCGTTGCACCAGCGCCACCGAAAACGGCGATTCCGCACTGGCCGCGCCCATCGAGGCCACGGCCACATAGTCACCGGCCGAAAGATGAAACTCCTGATCCGGGCCGGTGCCCGACACAATCGAAACGCGGCTGCCATCGACGCTTCGCCGCGCGGCAAATATCTCGACGAAAAGTTCATCGGCCGTCACCGGCATTCCTTCAACATACAGTACCTCGGGTGCCAGAACCGCGGCGCTGATGATGATATTGCGGTCGAGCACCACGCCGGGGATCAGCGTCAGCGTGATGGGCACCCGGGCGGCATCAAGCGTGGCTGTCACTGTGGTTTCGCCGGCTGGCAGATAGGTGTCGACGGCCCCGGCCAGCGTGACATCAAGCCCGGTCGGCTGTGTGAATCGCAGGCTGGCCTTGGCTTTGACCGGGGCTTCGGCTGCGATTCTGGGGCGCAGAATGACGCGGGTGGCGTTCAGGACAACATCGGGGGCGAAGACGCCTGCGGCGGGGATGGTGATCTGGCGTTCGACAACCACCTCTCCCAGCCGGACCGCCATAAGATAGGGGCCGGGTTCGACATAGGCCCGAAAAACACCCCGTTCGGTCAGAATGGCGCGTGGCAGCGGACCGTCTGCTGTCATCGGGGTCAGTTCCCACTGCACCGGGATCGCGCCATCCAGCCGCGCACCGCCAGATGCGAGCAGGGCGCGCGGTGTGAAGTTCATCTCGGGCAGGGCGGGTGCAGGGACAGGCGGTGGTGGTGGCGCAGGTTCTGGTTCGGGCTGTGGTTCAGGCACGGGTTCGGGCTGTGGTTCGGGCAGGGGTTCGGGTTCGGGCTGTGGCGCTGATTCTGTCTGACTGGCGGCTGTGCGCAGGGCCCCCGTCAGGCTTTCCACGTCACGCGCCTGAATATACAATCCGCCCGTGTTCTCTGCGAGGCAGGCGACTGCGGCCCCGTCCTCGGCTGACAGGCCAAAGCCCACCACATGGGCGGTGAAATCGGCGCCGGATGCTTCCAGTTCGGTGCCCAGCTTGCAGGGATCGCCGCCACAGCTTTCGGCCCCGTCGGTTATCAGGATGATGGTGGCTTTGTTCTCGGTGCTGTGCAGCGCGATGGCCGATTGGCGAACGGCCTCGGTCAGCGGGGTCTTGCCGGTAAACCGCATCACATCGGCCGCCCCGATGATGGCGGCTGCGCGGCCACGGGCCGGGGGCACGATCAGTTCGATATCGTCGCAATCGCCTTTGACGCGGTGACCATAGGCCATCAGCCCCAGTTCCATATCAGGGCCGAGGTCGTGCAGAAACGCGCCAAGCGCCTCGCGGGCAATTTCTTGTTTGGGTCGCCCGTCGACTTCGTCCCACATCGACCCCGAGGCATCCAGCACGATGATGGTCTGCCCCTGCGCCCAGGCCGCCAGGGGCGCAAGACCGACAAGCCACAGGCAAAGTACAACGGCGATGCGTGTCATGCGACGCCCCCGAATTCGAAAACAGCCCAGATCCAGTCCGGATGCACCATGATCCGTGTCCCCATGCGACTGCGCGCGAAGGCCCCCGGTGGATCAGGGGGCCTCTGTCGGTCTTTTGGCCGGCGGGTCAGGGCACTGTCACCTCGGTCCGCTCGCCGGGCGTTACAGTTGCTGTGGCTTCGCTGGTCGCCTCGCCCCGTGTTGCCACGATCAGGTAGTCGCCTGCGGGCGCCGTCAAGGTCATGCTCTCGGTGTATTCAAAGTTCACCGATTTGCGGTTGCCCGCGATATCGGGCTTGCCGTCAAACACTTCGATCCCGCTGGCACCGGGGGCGGATATGGCCAGAACGCCCGCGTCAAGGATGACCGGCACGTCGATGCGTTCACCGACCTTTACCACAAAGGGCACTTCCGCGCTTGCGGCGCCTTGCGTGACCCTGACCACATATTCCCCGGGCGGCAGCACGAAATTCTGCGCAGGCCCATACGAGGTGGTCACCGATTGACGACTGCCATCCAGCGCTTGTGCGGCGTGCATGACTTCGACGCTGTGCTGGGTGGTGTCCATGACCATGCCTTCGACATAATAGCCGTCAATCACCGCCAGCCCCGCGCCTGCCACGATGTCCAGTTCGACCCGCGCACCGGGATCGATCTGTGCCGTCTGGCTGACAACCGCCTGACCGACGGCAACGTTGACCGTGATCTCGCCCGCAGGCACGACGCTTTCCATCTCGCCGTAGAAGGTTGTATTCAGCCCCGCAGCGTTCACCAGATTGACGGATGCGCCGGTTT
>JAYSSN010000086.1:0-1946 GCA_043720555.1 Rhodobacterales bacterium
AGCTCCGGGGACCAGACCGGGGCCATGCCGGAACATGCTCATTGAAATCCTGCGCTGGCCGGGTGAAATGCCCGGCGCATCTGGCGGCGTAACCCGACCTTGCCCGGCTGACCGGGCCATGTGGACCCGAATGAAGGCGAAGATGCCGCGCATGTATAGCAACCTGCGGCGTGCGCTGACACGGGCGATGAGGCGGGCGGTAAAAACGGTCGGCAACCGGACGCGGCCCGCCAAGGCCCTCGCAGCCGCTGTTGCCGCCCGACCCGCTGCCCTGACCCCGACATTCCTGTCGGTGCAAGTGCCTGCCCGCAACGAACCGCCTGCGGTTCTGATCGCGACCTTGACCAGCCTGCAACGGCAGATCGGTGCCCCGGCGCATGAAGTTCCGGTCATCGTCAACTACGCCCCGCGCCGATCCTGCTGAACTATCCCGACAACGCCGTCCCGGATGGTTGCGTGCCGGTGCATTATCAGGGTGACACCGAAACCGTCCGGACCCCCGATCAGGCCCGGGATCTGTTCTGCCTTGCACGGGCGGGTCTGCGGCGGTTTTCGGTGACGGACCATGCCACCGACGGGCCCTGCAATCACCGCGCGCTGGTGTTGGCCGGTTTGGCGGAATGACCGGGTCAGCCACGTCAGGGCCTGCGGGATCTGGCCCCTTGGAACCGATATTGTTCCGACCGTGTTCTATGGTCGAGCAAGTGCGCTCATGAGAAAATCAAAGGAAAGTATCGACATGGATCACGCGATGCATACCCGCCTGATGGCGGACGAATTGAGTGAGATGACGCTTCTGGACGCCAAGGTTTACGGACCCGGCGATGAAAAGATCGGGTCGGTGTCGCATGTGCATGGCAGCGGTGCCGCCGCCCAGGTGGTGATTGATGTTGGTGGATTTCTGGGCTTGGGCGCAAAGCCGGTCCTGATGTCGGCCAGCGATCTGAACTTTATGCGCGACGCAGACGACAACGTGCATGCCACTACAGCCTGGACCAAGGATGAACTCAAGTCCTTGCCCGAGCACCATCACTGACCAGCGCCACCCGATCCAAGCCTGAATCTTGGATCAGGGTCGGCACAACAATGAACCCGTTACAGGATCAATATCATGGCAAAAACTCCAAAGAACAAATCCGCCAAAGGCGACAGCGGCTCTGACCTCAAGGGGTCAAAGGACAAGGGTGCCGCATCCAAGGATCAACCCAAAACCGCCGAGGCCGGCGGCAAGAAAAGCTCGGGTAAATCTTCACGCTGACGATGTGATTTTCTCGCAGGTCGGGGTCGGCCCGCCCCCGCCCCCGACCAGCACCTTGCCAGCCAACCCTGAAAGGCCGACCCATGTCTTTGCCACGCCAGCCATCCGATGTGAAATCGCTGATCTCGACCCGTGGGACCGGGGGCGAGATCCACCAGCATGCCGCACCGGGCGACGACCGGCTGACCACGGCGTAGGGCGTGGTGATAGCCGACAACCAGACTCGCTGAAAATCGGCCCCTTGGGACCGACGCTGCTGGGAGATTTCGCGCTGCGCGAGAAGATCTTTCACTTCGACCACGCCCGCATCCGCTGAAAGGCTATGTCAGTTTCAAGGCCCCGGAATCCGGCGAAAAGGCGCGGCTGCGACCGGGAAGCTTTGCCGACCATTGCAGCCAGGCGCGCCTGTTCTATCGCAGCCAGACTGCGGTCGAACAGGGCCATATCCGCAGCGCATTGGTGTTCGAGCTGTCGAAATGTGCCGAACCGGGTATTCGGTCGCGCATCGTGTCGCATCTGATCAATATCGACACCGCCATGGCACAGGACCTAGCCGACCGGCTTGGTCTTGCCACCCTGCCAGCCCCCGCCCCCGCCGCAATGCCGACCCAGATGGACCTCGCCCCCTCCAATTCCCTCAGCATCGCCCTGAATCCCCCCGCCAGCTTCAAAGGCCGGGTCATCGGGG
>JAYSSN010000087.1:0-4699 GCA_043720555.1 Rhodobacterales bacterium
TCGAAATCGGGCACCGGAATATCGGCAGATGTGGAATCCTTCGCGTCATGCCCCGCCATCGCCTGCAGGAAAATCGCCGCATCGCGCACCGATTTCGTCATCGGCCCGGCCTGATCGAGGGACGAGGCAAAGGCCACGATGCCCCAGCGGCTGACGCGCCCGTAAGTCGGCTTGATCCCGACAATTCCGGTAAACGCCGCAGGCTGGCGGATCGACCCGCCGGTATCGGTGCCGGTCGCCGCCAGACACAAATCCGCCGCCACAGCCGCCGCAGACCCGCCCGACGATCCGCCGGGGGTCAGCGCGCGGTCATCCACCTTCCAGGGGTTCACCGCATTGCCGTAGCACGAGGTTTCATTGCTGGACCCCATGGCAAATTCGTCCATGTTCAGTTTGCCCAGCATCACCGCACCCGCATCGAACAGCTTCGATGTGACCGTGCTTTCGTACTCGGGTTTGAACCCTTTCAGGATGTTCGATCCGGCCTGCGACGCGACACCTTTGGTGCAGAACAAATCCTTAATCCCCAAGGGGATGCCGCACAGATCGGGCGCATCGCCCGTGGCCCGCCGCGCATCCGCCGCACGGGCCTGATCCAGTGCAATCTCGGGCGTCTTGTGCACGAATGCATTCAGCCCGTCGCCTGCGTCGATCGCCGTCAGGCATGCCATGGTCAGATCAACCGCCGTGACCTCGCCTTTGCGCAGGGCATCACGGGCGGCGGCAATGGTCCAGGTATTCGCAGTCATTCCACCACCTTGGGCACAGCAAAGAACCCTTCACGGGCATCGGGCGCATTTTTCAGGATCCGGGCCTGGATTTCACCATCCGTCACCACATCGGCGCGGCGTTTCAGGCGCATGGGCGTGACCGATGTCATGGGCTCGATCCCCGTCACATCAACCTCGTTCAGCTGCTCCATGAACCCCAGGATGCCCGAAAGCTCGCCCGCCAGCGCAGCCAGATCCGCAGGCTCTACCCGAATGCGGGCCAGCTTTGCCACCTTGCGGGCGGTGTCCGTGTCAATCGCCATCAGCGCCTCCTGATCTTCGGCACCCGTTTAGCCGTGTGAGTGCCCCCCCGCAAGCATCTGCCGCATGGCAAATGCTTGCGGAAGGCTGCCCTACCACGGCCGCCGGACCGGCAGTTCTGGCGGGACCGGCAGCAAACCGATATCCCGCCGCAGATGCGGGTTCAGCGCTAGGGACGCCCGCACCGGCTTGCGCCGCAGGGACCGCAGCAACAGCGCACCCAACACCCGCAAAGCGCCGTGCTGCCGGATCACCGGTTCGAGGCTGCGGGTGAGGGTCAGTTGGTCGTCATCCGATGTCGTCGTCATGTGTGCACACAAGACCGGCATGCCGCGCACAGACCGGTCCCTTTCCTGGGCAAGGAGGGGTCGCAGATCAGACTACGGGCGTCCGTTGCAGCAATGACCGGATCAGGAGGGGCGGATAAGGTGCCGCGCCCCGAAGGACGCCAGCGCAGGGCCTGTCAGCGTTGATATCGCGTCTGCGACAGTCCGGCTGACATCCCGGCAAAGGTGCCGCACCAGCGGGAATGGGCGTGGTTATCTATCATGTTTCGCCTCCTGTTGGTGGGTGAATGTCGCTGCGCGGCATATACATGCAAACGACGATTCGGGCAAAGCCAGATTTCACGCGCCGTGCAGTCCGCCGACCACTGTGTGCCACCGTGTCCATGCATGCCGCCCTACCGTTTTCCCGCAAAAAACGCCCGCAACAGCTTCTCCGCCGAGGCCGCCGCGATGCCGTCGTACACCTCGGGCACGTGGTGGCATTGCGCATGGCCGAACACCCGCGCGCCGTGCGCCACACCGCCCGATTTCGCATCCGCCGCACCGTAGTACAGCCGCCCGATCCGCGCCGCCGCGATTGCCCCCGCACACATCGCACAGGGCTCCAGCGTCACGTACAGATCGTGCCCTGCCAGCCGCTCACTGCCCACCGCCGCACAGGCCGCGCGGATCGCCAGCATCTCGGCATGCGCTGTCGGATCGGCCAGCTCTCGCGTCCGGTTCCCCGCCGTTGCGACCACGCGGCCATCCTGCACGATCACCGCGCCCACCGGCACCTCGCCGCGCGCACCCGCCGCCCGCGCCTCATCCAGCGCGATGTCCATGAACGATTGAAACCCTGCCACCACAAACCGCCCTTGCTGCTTTCTCTTTGTTCAAATACTCACCTTTTCCAACACCCGCCACCCCGCGCACCCGTGAAGGACACCGCACATGGCCGAAACCCCGAAGGGCGAACGTATCGCCAAGACCCTCTCGCGCGCCGGTGTCGCCTCACGCCGTGAGGCGGAACGGATGATCGAAATGGGTCTGGTCGCCGTGAACGGCAAAACCATCACCAGCCCCGCGCTGAACGTGCAGCCGTCCGACAAGATCACTGTCGATGGCAATCCGGTAGCCGCCGCCGAACCCGCGCGGCTGTGGCTGTATTACAAACCCGAGGGCCTCGTGACATCGGCATCCGATGAAAAAGGCCGTGCCACGGTGTTTGAAAACCTGCCCGAAGACATGCCCCGCGTGATGTCCGTGGGGCGGCTTGACCTTAATTCCGAAGGGCTGCTGCTGCTGACCAACGATGGCGAACTGAAGCGCCGCCTCGAACTCCCCTCCACCGGCTGGCTGCGCAAGTACCGCGTGCGGGTCAAGGGAAACCCCACCGATGCAGACCTTGAGCCCTTGCGCAAAGGCATCACCGTGGACGGCGAGCGGTTTCAGCCGATGACGCTGACGATGGATCGTCATCAGGGTGCCAATGCCTGGCTGACCGTGGGCCTGCGTGAAGGCCGCAACCGCGAAATCCGCCGCGCCATGACAGCCGTCAACCTGACGGTGAACCGCCTGATACGCATCAGTTATGGCCCCTTTCGCCTGGGTGAGATGGAACCCGGCCAGGTCGAGGAGGTCCGCCCCAAGGTGCTGCGCGACCAGTTGGGCTTGACCGAAGAGCCCGCCGATAAATCGCAAACCAGACAAACACCTGTGCGGCGTGGTCCGCGTGTGACGGCAAACCCGGCTGCGCGGCCAGCAGCAAAGCCGTCACCCAAACCCCGCCGCGGCGCCTGATCGCCGGGGCGTGGTGCAGCACTGGCAGCGCCCGCCGCCTTCGCCTATAGTCATCACGCAACGCCATGCCTGCCAATGCCAAGCCTGCCAACGCCAAGCCAGCCAAGGGGCGACCATGTCTGCAACGGGCCTACAGACCACCGCCTTTCTTTTGCTGCTTGCCCTGATTGTCTATGTCGCGGCCATCGGGGGCGCATGATGGCCGAACGTTTCGGTGGCAAATTCAGCCCGGATAATGCGCGGACCGCCGGTGCGCCGGACGCGCACGCAGCGCCTCCCCGCCATGGCCGCGTGACCCTGCTGTTCGCGGCAGCGTTCGCGTTTGTCGTCGCGGCCTTCACCGGCGATGGCCCGCGCGATCTGGTACTGGGGCTGATGGCCTTTGTGGGGCTGGTGCTTGCAGGCGGTCTGACCCGCGAAGGCATCGCCGCGACGGCGGCCTTCACTGCACGCCGCGTCGCACGCCGCCCCGCGATCCCGCGCAAGATCTTCGGCGCGGTCCTGACGGCGATGTCGCTGACGCTGGGTGGCATGATGAGCCAGACCGGCTTGATCTATCCCGTCCTCTTTGGCCTGCTGGGCGGCGCCCTGCACCTCGCCGCGTTCGGCGTCGATCCCCTGCGCGCCAAGGGCATGACAGGTGTCGATGATTTCCAGACCGACCGCATCGCCCGCGCCGTGGACGACGCCGAGGCGTATCTGGTGGCGATGAAAGACGCGGTGTTGCGGGCCGGTGACCGGGGGGTCGAGGCGCGGGTGGACCGCTTTGCCAGCACCGCCCGCACACTGTTCCGCGGGATCGAGGCAGATCCCGGCGATCTGACGGCGGCGCGCAAATATCTGACGGTCTATCTGATGGGCGCGCGCGATGCAGCGATCAAGTTCGCCGATCTTTTCGCGCAGACCAAGGAGGCCAAGGCCAAGGCGGATTTCGAATCTCTGCTGACCGACCTTGAAACCACCTTTGCCACCCGCACCACCGCTCTGCTCAGCGATAACCGCAGCGATCTTG
The DNA here is from genome assembly GCA_043720555.1 of Rhodobacterales bacterium. Classification (GTDB taxonomy): domain Bacteria; phylum Pseudomonadota; class Alphaproteobacteria; order Rhodobacterales; family Rhodobacteraceae; genus JAAFHS01. The sequence continues at coordinate 4,113 of JAYSSN010000087.1, forward strand.
ATATCGAAATCGGCGTGCTGCGCGAACGTCTTGCACGCGAAACCTGACTGGCGCAAAGCGCCACACAAAGATTGAGGAACCCCATGGAAACCACCACCCGTGCGACCGCAGCGACCGCCATTGCCGAACTGGAAAAGGTGACAGCGGTCGTTCTGTCCGAACCCGGCACCGCCATTGTGCCGCTGGCCGACGCACCCGCCCCCGTGGCCGAGGATATCCGCAAGCGGATGGCAGAGCTTGACATGTCGAACACCCAGTCGATCATCAGCTTCGGGTCCAAAGCGCAGGCCGAATTGCAGGTCATCAGTCAGGAAATGCTGGCCGGCGTGAAGAACAAGGATGCAGGCCCCGCCGGTGACAGCCTGCGCGGCATCGTCACCATGATCCGCGGATTTTCCATCTCTGAACTCGACGTGCGCCGGGAACGGAGCTGGTGGGAAAGGCTGCTGGGCCGCGCCGCGCCCTTTGCGAAATTCGTGGCCAGGTTTGAAACCGTGCAAGGTCAGATCGACAAGATCACGACCGACCTTCTGACCCACGAGCACACACTGCTGAAAGACATCAAATCGCTGGATATGCTCTATGCC
>JAYSSN010000088.1:0-1942 GCA_043720555.1 Rhodobacterales bacterium
ACCCCGATCGAATTCCAGGCATCCTTGACCAGCGCCTGCACGTCCTGCCGGACCGCATTGGTCGAGGTCTGGTACAGGATCGACAGCCGCACGCCATCGGCATTCACCCGGATGCCGTCGCCGCCGACCGGGAACCCGGCCTCGTCCAGCAGGGCGGCTGCACGCTCCAGATCCTGGGTCAGGCAGCCGGTGTTGTCACTGGCATAGATCGCCGGGGCGGGCACCAGATTGCAGGTCGGCTGTCCGGCAGGCCCATAGCCCACATCGACCAGCAACTGCCGGTCAATGGCGATGGAGAGGGCCTCGCGGACCAACGGATTGCTCAGGAACGGATGCGGTTGCGCCAGCGTGGCCCGTTCGCCCTCGGGCAGGTCGGATGACGGGTTGGTCAGGTTCATTTCCAGCCGTTCGACATTGCTGCCAAAGGCCGAGACGACCGTGCCCACGCCTGCTGCCGCCATCGCGTCAATCACATCGGGGGCCAGTTGCAGGTTCCAGCCATAATCGAACTCGCCGGTTTCCAGCACCGCACGGCCCGCACCTGCCGCATCGCCGCCACCCTTGAGCGTGACGGTGGCAAAGGCCGGTTTGTTCGGGTCGCGGTAGTTTGCGTTCGCCGCAAGCTGCACCACGTCATTGGTCAGAAAATTGCTGACCACGAAGGGGCCGGTGCCGATCGGCATGAAATTGGCATCGGTGCATTCGGGGGCTTTCGGCCCCAGACAGTCGGCAAACTGTGCGGCCTGAATGATCGGCGACTGGGCGCCGACGAAGGGGTTGTAGGGATAGGCGGTGGGTGCGCCGAAGGTGACGACAATCGTCAGATCATCGGTCGCGGTGACCGAGGTAACACCGTCGAACTTGGCCGCCTGCGCACAGCCGCCACCTTCGGCGGTGCAATATTGCCAGGTGAAGATCACATCAGCCGCCGTCACTGGCGACCCGTCAGACCACAGCAGGCCCTCTTGCAGCTTCCAGGTGATGGTCGTCAGATCGGCGGACACGCCGCCGTTCTGCACGGTGGGCACTTCGACCGCGAGGAACGGCACCAGCGCGCCGCCTTCGTCATAACGGGCGAGGGGTTCGATCACCATCGACGCCGCTTCGATATCCTTGGTGCCGCCCGACAGATACGGGTTCATCCCCGACACCGCCTGCCAGTACAGGATGTTCAACTGGCCATCGCGGCCCCGGTCGCCCACATGGGCGTCAGCCTGTGCCAGGCTGGCCATGGCAAGGCCGGCGACCCCGCCCATCAAAATTGTCTTCACGCGCATTGTGATACTCTCCATGTTGGTGCTCATCGGGCCTCGGGTCCCGCCGTTGGACCGGCAGGGGTTTCTAAATCTGGCGTTTCGTATAAATGGCAGGCGACAAAGCGGCCCGGGGTGCGTTCCTGATAGATCGGCTCGACCGATCTGCAGATCGGCATGACCTGCGGGCAGCGGGTGCAGAAATTGCAGCCCTGGGGCGGATTGGCGGGGGATGGCACGTCGCCTTGCAGGATGATCCGGTGCCCGCGCGCCTCGGGGTCGGGGTCTGGCACGGCGGACAGCAGGGCGCGGGTATAGGGGTGAAGCGGGTCGGCAAACAACGCCTCGCGCGGGGCCAGTTCGACGATCCGGCCCAGATACATCACGGCGACGCGGGTGGCGATGTGGCGCACCATCGACAGATCATGGCTGATGAACAGATAGGTCAGGCCAAACTGGTCCTGCAAATCCTCCAGCAGGTTCACCACCTGCGCTTGGATCGACACATCCAGCGCCGCGATGGGTTCATCGCAGACGATGAACTTCGGGTTCAGCGCCAGCGCCCGGGCAATCCCGATCCGCTGCCGCTGGCCGCCCGAAAACGCATGCGGGTAACGCCCGGCATAGGCCCGGTTCAGGCCCACGGCATCCATCAATTGCCCGACCTTTTCGCGCTTTTCCGCCGTGGA
>JAYSSN010000089.1:0-1935 GCA_043720555.1 Rhodobacterales bacterium
GAGGTGCGCGAAAAATATTACCGATCGGGAATATTCTTGTAGCAGCCGGACTCCCAACACATATTTTTCCCGAATGGGAATTTTTCCATGGACTATCATGGTCACTCGGCGTTAATGTCCCGCTCGGTAAACATGATGGCAAAGCGCACACTCACCCCAGCCGAGATTGGCGAGATTGTAAGGTCCGCCCGCAAGGCAGCTGGCCTGCGGCAGGATGAGCTTGCCGGTGCGGCCGGTGTCGGCCTGCGTTTCATCGTCGATCTGGAGGCGGGCAAGCCCACGGCACAGATCGGCAAGGCGCTTCAGGTTCTGCAGGCGCTGGGCTGTGCAATTGAGATCACCCCGCCACGGGCAGCCGCAAAACCATGATGCGCACGCTTGATATCTGGTGGGACGGCCACCTTGTCGGTCAGTTGACACAAAATCAGCACGGCGAACTTGGTTTCGCCTATGCACCCGATTGGCTGGCGCGCGGAGATGCACCGGCACTATCGGCTTCTCTGCCGAAACGCGCGGACCCCTTTTCACGGCGCGAGTGCCGCCCGTTTTTCGGCGGCCTGCTGCCCGAGGAAGGCCAGCGCGATGCGGTGGCACAAGCGCTCGGTGTCTCGCGCGCCAATGATTTCGCGCTGCTCGACCGCCTCGGTGGCGATGTTGCAGGCGCGCTCCAGCTTCTGCCCCCCGGCGTGGAACCGGCTTCTGTCAATGCGGGCACCCAACCGACCCGGCTCGACAATGCCGGATTGATCCGGGTGCTTGACGCCCTGCCGCTCCGTCCCCTGCTTGCGGGTGAAGAAGGGCTGCGGCTGTCCCTCGCAGGCGCGCAATCCAAGGTTCCGGTGGTGCTGCAGGATGGCGCGGTGGCTTTGCCCGCGCCGGGCCAGCCGACCACCCATATTCTGAAGCCGCCGATCGCCCGCTTTGCTGCCACCACCGAGAACGAAGCCTTTGTGATGCGGCTGGCTGCCAGCATCGGTCTGGACGTCGCAGCGGTTGAACCGCGCATTGTAGAAGGCAGGACCTTTCTGCTGGTTCATCGCTATGATCGCGCGCACGGCGACGATGGGACCGTGCGCCGCATTCATCAGGAAGATTTCTGTCAGGCGCTGGGCGTGCCGCCCGAGACAAAATACGCCAGCGAGGGCGGGCCAACATTCAAGGATTGCTTCGCGCTGTTGCGGGACGTCGCGGCCCGGCCCGCTGTCGATGTGCTGAAGCTGCTCGACGCAGCCATCTTCAATCTACTTGCGGGCAATACGGACGCGCATGGGAAGAATTTTTCCATTCTCTATGGCAAGGAGGGTCCGCGCCTTGCTCCGCTGTATGATCTGCTGGCAACGGTGGCCTACCCAGAGCTTTCGGCAAAGCTTGCGATGAAGATTGGCAAGCGGGCGACGCTGGCAGAGATGGATGCACAGGGATGGGCGGCGTTTGCCGTAGATACTGGCATTGGTGCGCCGCTGATCCGCAGAAGGATTGCTGAGATCGGTGAAAGCGTTCACGCCAAGGCGCCGGATGTCGCGGCAGCTCTGATGATGCCCGGGCTCGATGAAGCCGCCCTGATGCGCTTTGCGGACCTTGTGAGCGATCGCGCAGCGTGGTGCGCGCGGACAGTTCGGCGACCGTGATGAATTCAAAAGCGCAGATCAAAATAAGGGGACGGCTGATAGACTTGATCGGGCAAAAACATCAACTCTTGCTCGGCCGGTCAAATGTCGCGTCGCTATCAAACATGGAAGCACGCACACTTCACCCGCATCCGGCGTTGCTCGGATCAATCCGCCTGTTTACGAACAAAGGGCCAGCTGACGATATTTCGGCGCGGCCGCTTTTATTAACCGGAGTAACCTGATGGCCCGTGTCGAATTCGACAGCACCAAAAAACCGCTGGACGATCTTTTGAAACGGGCCCGGGATGGGCAGGTTCAACTGCCG
>JAYSSN010000090.1:0-1931 GCA_043720555.1 Rhodobacterales bacterium
CCGATCTTGCCCCCCGGCGCCTTGTCAAAGGTCGCCAACCGGCATGAGATTTCGCGCACCCCCTGCCCTGCGACAAACGTCGCGAAGTCCAGAATGTGAATGCCGACGTCACCGAGTACTCCCTTGGACCCATGCGCTGACGACAGCCGCCATAGCCATTGTGACTGTTCATTCCAGGCGCCCCAGGCGGACTGCGTCAGCCAGCTTTGCAGATAGCTCGCCTCGAAATGCCGCACAGTACCGATGGCCCCGTCGCGCACCATGACGGCAGCCTGCTGCAACGCCGCCACATTGCGATAGCTGAGGTTGACCATGTTCACGACGCCCGCGCGGGCCGCTGCATCCGCCATTGCCTGCGCATCCGCTGTGGACGTGGCAAGCGGCTTTTCGCACAGCACATGTTTGCCTGCGGCCAGCATCGGCATGGTTGTGGGGTAGTGCACCGGATCGGGCGTGACGTTTGTGACCGCATCGAACTGACCCCAGGCCAATGCGTCGTCGATCGACGCAAAGCCATGCGGGATGTCATGTCTGGCGCGAAACGTCTCGAGTTGCCCCGCACGTGTATCGACGCCCGCCACGATCTGTACACCGGCGATCGCGCCAAAGCTCTCGGCATGGTTGGTTGCCATGCCGCCCGTACCGATAATCAACAGGCGGATGGTCATCAGCGGAACCCCTCTTCGCCGTCATGGTGCAGGCGCGGTCCGCGTTCGACAATGGGTTCCAGTGCCGTATCCACCGGGCGGTTTGGCGCATCATTCGGGTTGGCAATGCGGGGCGCGGGGTTGAACGCCCATTTCACGCCATTCGCAATCACACGCTGCACGTTCGCATCATGATATGTCGGGTAAGTTTCATGCCCCGGCCGGAAGTAAAAGATTGAACCGGCGCCGCGCTTGTAGGTCAGGCCGGACCGGAACACCTCGCCGCCCTGGAACCAGCTCACGAACACCGTCTCCATCGGGTCGGGCACACCGAAGGGTTCGCCATACATTTCTTCGGTTTCCAGCTCGAAATGATCGGGCAAGCCTGCTGCAATCGGGTGATTGCGCGCTGTAACCCATAGCCGCTCCCGCTCGCCCGCCTCGCGCCAAGACAGGTTGCAGGGGGCCCCCATCAGTCGTTTGAAGGGCTTGGCGAAATGCGCCGAATGCAGGAAAATCATCCCCATGCCACCCCAGACCGCGTTGCACACGCGATCAACAACCGCGTCCTGCACGTCGCCATGGGCCGCATGCCCCCACCAGATCAGCACATCCGTTTCGGCCAGTTTGGCTTCGGTCAGCCCGTGATCGGCATCCTGCAACGTCACGGTCGTCGCCTGCATCCCTGCGTTCTCATTCAGCGCATCGGCAATCGCGCCATGCATGCCTTTCGGATAAATCCCCGCTACGACCTTGTTCTTGTTTTCATGAACATTTTCGCCCCAGACAGTAACGCGGATCATGCTGTTTTCCTTTCCTCAAAGCGCTTTGGAAGCTACAATAGCGCAGATAGGTGACAAACGGTAGGGTCGTTTCAGCGGATCGGCGCGCCGTCCGAACCAAAGCGGTGCAACTGCGCGGGCTTGGGTGTCAGATGCACGGTATCGCCGACATTGATTCTCAACTTGCCGGGCTGGCGCACGATCAGTGGTTCGGCTGACCCGACGTCGACAAAGAGATAGTTATCAGATCCGAGGTCTTCGGCATGCAACACCTTGACGCTCCAGAGCCCAGACGGCCCCAGGTCGGTATGTTCTGACCGCACGCCCAGGGTCGCACAGTTCTGGGCTGCAGCAAAGCTGCCGGTCAGACAGTTCATCTTCGGGCTTCCAATAAAGCCCACGACGAAGATCGGGTTCGGATTTTCATACAACTCTGACGGTGTGCCCACCTGTTCCAGCTTGCCATCACGCAGCACCGCAATCCGGTCAGCCAGCGTCATCG
>JAYSSN010000091.1:0-12799 GCA_043720555.1 Rhodobacterales bacterium
GCTGGAAGAAACCGCCTTCTATGATCCGGCCAACTTTACCTACCCGGCCGGTGCCTATGCCTGCGAGGTCGAGGTGGACCCTGAAACGGGGCAGGTGACCATCGCCAGCTTTACCTGTGCCGATGATTTCGGCAATGTCATCAACCCGATGATTGTTGAGGGTCAGGTGCATGGCGGTGTGGCCCAGGGGATCGGGCAGGCGCTGCTTGAAAACGTCAGCTATGACGAACATGGCCAGCTGTTGTCGGGGTCGTTCATGGATTACGCCATGCCGCGCGCCGATGATCTGCCATTCTATACGGTCGATCACAGCTGCAACACCCCCTGCACGCACAACCCGCTGGGCGTAAAGGGCTGCGGCGAGGCCGGGGCGATCGGATCGCCGCCTGCGGTCGTGAATGCGGTCATCAACGCGTTGCAGCGTGGTGGTCATGCCAATGTTACCCATATCGATATGCCCGTGTCGCCATCGCGCGTCTGGGCGGCCATGCAAGGTTAAGGGGTTTATCATGCACAACTTTGAATTCGTGAAACCTGCAACAGTTGCCGATGCAGTCAAGGCACTGGCAACCGACGGGGCGCAGGCGCTGTCTGGCGGACAAACACTGTTGCCCACCATGAAGGCGCGACTTGCTGCCCCGGCGTTGGTGGTCAGTCTGACCGCCATTGCCGAGATGAAAGGCGTTTGCCTGGGCGACGGCGGCGTATCGATCGGCGGCGCAACACCACATGCCGTGGTGGCCGGCGAGGCGCGCAAGCATTATCCGGCGTTGGCGGACCTGGCATCCGGTATCGGCGATCCGGCAGTGCGCAACCGCGGGACCATCGGCGGTTCGCTTGCCAACAATGATCCGGCGGCGTGCTATCCGTCGGCCGCGCTGGCCTCGGCGGCGACAATCCACACCAACAAGCGCAAGATCGCCGCAGACGACTTCTTTCAGGGCATGTTCACCACTGCACTGGACGATGGCGAGATCATCACCTCGGTCACATTCGCCATTCCGGAAAAGGCGGCCTATGTGAAGTTCAACCAGCCCGCCAGCCGTTTTGCACTGACAGGCGTGTTCGTTGCAAAACATGCAGGCGGTGTGCGGGTCGCGGTCACAGGCGCGTCAAACAACGGCGTTTTCCGCTGGAAAGACGCCGAAGCCGCGTTGAGTGCAAACTTTGCGGGCAGTGCGATCGCCAACCTGATCGTGTCGTCAAAGGACATGATCAATGACCTGCATGGCACGGCGGCTTACCGCGCCAATCTGGTCAAGGTGCTGACCAGACGTGCGGTCGACGCCGCCCACTGACCGTCGGACCACAGATGACAAAAGCCCCCCTGCGCCAGCCGCACGGGGGCTTTTTCGTGGGTTGTTTCGTCGTGCACCTGTCATCTGGCCGTCATCTGTTGTGGTTATCCACAAGGCGCGACCCAAACTGCTGGGGGCTTGCCAGTTAAAAAACGCCAGATATAGTTGGAACAGGAAAGGGCAATGCGCCCCGGCGCCCCGCCCGACTGACGGAACGGAAGGCCTTGTTGATGGACGGTGACTTCAGAACCCAGTTTGTGCGTGATCCGGCGGCGCTGAAACATTTTCCGGCGCTGGTTCTGAATGCCGACTACCGCCCGCTGTCATATTACCCGTTATCCCTGTGGCCGTGGCAAGAGGCGGTGAAAGCCGCTTTTCTGGACCGGGTGCAGATCGTGGCCGAATACGAACAAACGGTGCGCAGCCAGCGGTCGGAAATCCGCATCCCGTCGGTCGTGGTGCTGAAAGACTACGTCAAGCCGCAGAAAAAAGTGGCGTTCACGCGGTTCAACCTTTTCCTGCGCGACGATTTTCTGTGTCAGTACTGCGGGGCCAAGGGCGATCTTACGTTTGACCACGTCATCCCGCGCTCCAAAGGCGGAACGACCGTGTGGGAAAATGTGGTGGCGGCCTGTTCACCCTGCAATCTGCGCAAGGGGTCGCGGTCGCTCAAGCAGGTGGGGATGAACCTGAACCGCGTGCCCCGTCCGCCCTCCGCCGAACAGATGCAGGCCCACGGGCGGCGCTTCCCGCCGAATTACCTGCATGAAAGCTGGATGGACTATCTTTATTGGGATGCCGAACTCGACGCTTAGCCGACCCGCGCCGCCCGCCCGCCGCGGCGTTTGGCGATGCGCGGTGCGCGCGACGGCAGTTCTGCCATCAATGTGGCCCGCGCCTCGTGTGTCAGGCGCGACCAATTGCTGATTTCGTCAATCGTGCGCAGGCAGCCGATGCAGATGCGGGCGTCGGGATGAACGACGCAAAGCTTTACGCAAGGCGACTGCACCTCGTCACGCTCCCAGATGTCATCGTCCTTCATGCATTCCCCGTCAGATAGCCCATACGGTCAAGCGCGCCCTGCAAGATATAGCTTGCCGCAACCGCATCAATCACCTCTTTGCGACGCTTTCGGGATGCATCCGCCTCCAGCAGTGCTCTTTCTGCCGCAACCGTCGAGAGACGTTCATCCCAGAACGTGATGGGCAGGTCGGTGAGACGTTCCAGATTGCGCGCAAATGCGCGGGTGCCCTGGGCTCGCGGCCCTTCAGAACCGTCCATGTTGAGCGGCAGACCAAGGACGATACCCTGCGCGCCCCGCGCCATCAGCAGCGCCAGCAGCCGGGCGGCATCGTCAGTGAATTTCACCCGACGGATGGTTTCCACCGGGGTGGCCACGGAACGGCGCAGGTCGGATATGGCGACGCCGATGGTCTTGTCGCCAAGGTCGAGCCCGGCAACCGCGCGGTTTGGCGGCAGCAGCGGGGCAAAAGTCATCACATCGGGCAGGATCATCGGGCTGCCGCCTCGATGATCGAAAGCGCGGCCGCGTTGCCGGCAAAAACCGTGCGGGCCTCGGTCAGGATGACCGACGCCTGATCGGCCTTGCCCAGCACATGAAGCGACATTATCAGGCGCGCCCAGTCTTCCGGTGGCCCGCCTTCGTTCGCGAGTCGGTCAGACAACTGCGCGACCATGCCTTCCGGGGTCAGGCCCGACGGCGGGGGCAGGGTGAATTCGACGCCGGCGCGAAGGGCCATGTCTTCGATCTGGGCGCGCAGGGCGGGCAGCCACGGGGCATCGGTGGGGTCATCGACCAACGGTTGCCACAGCCGGAACCCAAGGTCATAGCGACCGACCTGACCCAGCATCAGGCCCGCATAATAACGCGCCGTGCCGTTTTCCGCGTCCAGCGTCAGCGCCTGTTCCAGCACATCCTCAGCCTCGGGCGAGACATAACCACCCGCGGCCGCGATCATGATCTCGGCAAGATCGGCATGGTCTTGTGCCATGACGCCGGTCCCTTTCGTGGCAATCAGCGCCTCTTGCGCCGCACGCGCTGCGGTGAAGTTGCCCAATGACGCCTCGTTTCGCGCCAGCAAGGCAAGGCCCTGCAGGTCGTCCGGTCTTTGTCGAACAGCGTCCCGCAAGCGTTTCATCAGGCCAGCGAATTCCGCATCGGACGTTGCGGGTGCGGGCAGGGCCACGAGCGCCTCTGCCTGGGCCTGCGCGGGGCGGTTCGCGCGCCGCTCTTCTGCCGCGGCGATGCGGGCGGACAGCGGGATATCGCGATACCCCGGTGCGCCCAGACGCAGATATCCCCAGACCCCGCCTGCAAGCGCCGCCACGATCAGTGCGGCCATGATCCCGCGCGCGCCGTCATTGCTGACCGGTGCGGCCGTCATCGCGCGATCAGCACCCAGCACGCGGCGCGACACCTCGGTCCGCAGGCGATCGGCGTCTTCGGGGGCAAGGGTGCCGCGGGCCACGTCCCGGTCGATCTCGGCGAACTGGTCGCGGTAGACCTGAATGTCATACGCGGCGGCGGGTGCGCCACCCCCGTGTCTGCGGCGCAGCGCGGACAACAGCGCCACAGCCACGGCCAGTACCATTGCACCCGAGGTTCCCCAGAACAGCCAGCCGTCCATATCCATCCCTTGTGCCGTTGCGGTTCTCATCTAGTCGTTTCCGCTGCAAGGCAAAAGCCCATCCGTGAACTTTGCGACCAGTGCGCGTCGCATCCGGTTGGTCAGATGTCACTTTTATCGCATTGCGGGTGACGGATGACGGGATATACCGACACCCGAACCAGTGCGCAGGGGAACCGATGAAACGCTATTCCGTCTTTGCCATCGCGCGTGAGGCGTTTCGCAATCACGCGGGCTGGGATCGCGCCTGGGCCAAGGTGCAGCCCAAAGCCGCCTATGATGTGGTGATCGTGGGGGCCGGGGGGCATGGGCTGGCCACGGCCTATTACCTTGGCAAGAATTTCGGCATCACCAATGTGGCGATCATCGAAAAAGGCTGGCTGGGTGGCGGGAACACCGGGCGGAATACGACGATCATCCGGTCGAACTATCTGCAAGACCCATCGGCGGCGATCTATGAAAAAGCGCGCTCCCTCTACGAGACGCTGAGCCAGGATTTCAATTATAACATGATGTTCTCGCCCCGCGGCGTGATGATGCTGGCGCAGACCCACCACGAGGTGCGAGGCTATCAGCGCACGGCGCACGCGAATGCGCTGCAAGGGGTGGCCACCGAGTTCATCACTCCTGCCCGCGTCAAGGAACTGTGCCCGATCCTGAACATCGACGGGCCGCGCTACCCGGTTCTGGGCGCACTCTGGCAGGCGCGGGGCGGGACGGGGCGCCATGATGCCGTCGCCTGGGGCTATGCCCGTGCCTGTTCGGCCATGGGGATGGACATCATCCAGCAATGCGAGGTCACGGGCGTACGGTCCGAAGGCGGCAATGTGACCGGGGTAGAGACAACAAAGGGCTTCATCGGCTGCAAGAAAATGGGCATCGTCGTTGCGGGCCATTCGGGGCAGGTGGCAGATATGGCGGGTTTCCGCCTGCCACTGGAGGCTGTGGCCTTGCAGGCATTGGTCAGCGAACCGATCAAACCCTGCATGGATGTGGTGGTGATGGCCAACACCGTGCACGGCTACATGAGCCAGTCCGACAAGGGCGAGATGGTGATCGGCGGCGGCACGGACGGCTTCAACAACTACACCCAGCGCGGGTCGTTCCACCACATCGAGGAAACGCTCAGGGCCCTGATCGAGACGTTCCCGATGCTGTCCCGGCTGAAGATGCTGCGTCAATGGGGCGGCATCGTGGACATGACCGGCGACAGATCGCCCATCATTTCCAAGACGCCGCTGGGGAATTGCTTCATCAACTGCGGATGGGGGACGGGGGGCTTCAAGGCCATTCCGGGGTCTGGCTGGGCGATGGCCGAACTGATGGCCAAGGGCGAGCCGGGGCCGCTGGCCGCGGCGTTCAACATGTGGCGCTTCCGCGAGGGGCAGTTCATCGATGAGAGCGTGGCGGCGGGGGTGGCGCATTGATCGACGCACGGAACCAGCTAGCGGGGAATTGCGTTAGCAAGGTGCAAGTACCTTGTAAGGATGCATTCCGATGCCAGACGAACCCAACCGCTCTACCTATGTCCGCGAAACGGAAAAGACCTCGGGCGGGGGCATTGCGCTCATCGTCGGCGGTCTTGTCGTTGCCGTTGCGTTCATCGCATGGCTGCTGTTTGACGGCAGCATGCCCACTGCGGGAACTGCGCCCGCAGCCGGTGACACCAACACCAATGTCACCGTTGAAGTGCCTGCCGCCGAACCTGCCCCGCCCGCAGAAGCGGCACCTGCCGAACCTGTCGCGCCAGCAGCAGATCCTGCACCGGCCGCACCGCCAGCGGCTCCTGCAGATAACTGATCGCGCAACGTCGAACTTCCAAGCCTCAACAGGCGGGCGCCATCCGGTGCCCGTCTTTTTCATGCCCACAGGTGACGCATGCTGATCCTAGAATGCCCATATTGCGGTGTTGCCGCCGATGAAACGGAACTTTCGCCCGGCTACGAGGCACATCTGAAGCGGTTCGGGCCGGGGTCGTCGGATGCGGAGTTCGAGTCCTACATGTTTGCGCGCAAGAACCCCAAGGGTGTGCACTTTGAACGGTGGCGTCACGCGTATGGCTGCGGCAAGTGGTTTCTCGCCGCCCGGTGCACCGCAACGCTGGAAGTGTTCGGCACCTACCCCGCCCAGGTGTCAGGGCCGCCGCCAGAGATCATCGCCAAAATCAAAGCCCGCCGTCCGAACTGGGAACCGACATGAGCACGCGTCTTGCCAAAGGCGGGCGGTTGATCGACCGGTCCGCCGCCGCCGACTTCACGTTCAACGGCCGCCGGATGCGGGGGTTTGCGGGCGATACACTTGCCTCTGCACTGCTTGCCAATGACCAGATGCTGGTGGGGCGGTCATTCAAATACCACCGCCCGCGCGGCATCGTGGCGGCGGGCGCGGAAGAGCCGAACGCGCTGGTGAACCTGGGGTCCGGTGCACGGCTGGAGCCGAACCAGCGCGCCACGGTGACAGAGGTGTTCGACGGGCTGGAGGCGACGAGCCAGAACCACTGGCCAAGCCTGGAATTCGACGTGAGCGTGGTGAACAACTATGCCGCGCGGTTCTTGCCGGCGGGGTTCTACTACAAGACCTTCATTCATCCGCGCGCCTTTTGGAAACACGTGTTTGAACCGGTGATCCGGCATTCTGCCGGCCTGGGCAAAGCCCCCAAAGACCGCGACGCCGACCGCTATGAGCAGGCCTACGCGCATTGCGACGTTCTGGTGGTGGGCGGCGGGATCGCGGGATTGCAGGCCGCACTGACGGCAGCGCAGGCGGGGCAACGGGTCTGGCTGATCGAACAGTCACCTGTCTGGGGGGGCCGCGCGCCCGTCGATGGTGCGCCCGTCGGTGGCAAGACTGCGTCCGAATGGGTGGAGACCACGGTTGCGGCCCTGTCGGCGATGGACAATGTCACCCTGCGGGTGCGCTGCACGGGGGCAGGGGTCTATGACCACGGCTATGTGCTGGCGGATGAACGTGTCGCCGATCACACTCCCGGCGACGGGCGTCCCAAACAGCGGCTCTGGCGTATTCGCGCGGGCCACATCATTGCGGCAACCGGTGCGATCGAACGGCCATTGTCGTTTGCAGGCAATGACATACCGGGCGTCATGCTGGCGTCTGCGGTGCGGGACTATGTGGTGAACCATGCCGTCAGCCCCGGTGATCGTACGGTGATTGTCACCAACAACGACGATGCATACCGCACGGCCATTGCGCTGCACGACGCAGGGCTTTCCGTGCCGGTCATTCTTGATGCGCGGGCATCCGTGACGGGCGCGTTGCCTGCGCGGGCGCGGGCGTTGGGCATACGCATCGAGGCGGGCAAGGCCATTGCAAAGGTCAAAGGCGGCAAGCGCGTGAGCGGTGTGCAGATCTGCCTGCAGGCGGGTGAGGGCGCCGTGACCGAAGACATCGCCTGCGATGCCGTGGCGATGTCGGGTGGCTGGTCGCCGGTTGTGCATCTGTATTCGCATTGCGGGGGCAAGTTGCTATGGGACGCCGATATGGCGATGTTCCGGCCCGATCCGGCAAAGCCGCCAGTCAACCACGACGGCAGTGTCATGGTGTCGTGCGTCGGTGCTGCCAATGGTGATCTGGGTGCCGAAGATGAAGCCCCGATGGAACCTGTCTGGGTGATGCCGCAGGGTGCCGGTATCGCGCTTCGGTCGAAAATGTGGCTCGACTACCAGAACGATGTCAAGGTGAGCGACGTGCAGCTGGCCGCGCGCGAAGGGTATGAATCGGTTGAGCATACCAAGCGCTACACCACGCTCGGTATGGCGACGGATCAGGGTAAGCTAAGTAATATCAACGGTCTGGCCATTCTTTCGCAGGCGTTGAATGAAGATATTCCCCAGGTTGGCACCACCACCTTCCGCCCGCCTTACACGCCCGTGACCTTGGGTGCTTTGGCCGGTGAGGCACGGGGCGACATCTTTCAGCCGCTGCGCCGCACGCCGATGCATGACGCACACGAGGCGGCAGGCGCGTATTTTGAACCTGTCGGCCTGTGGCGCAGGCCCTACTGTTTCCCGCGCGACAGCGAAAGCCATGCCGAGGCGGTGTCGCGCGAAGTGCTGAACACCCGCAATAATCTGGGGCTGCTTGACGCATCAACCCTTGGCAAGATCATCGTGAAGGGGCCGGATGCGGGGCGATTTCTGGATATGCTTTATACCGGCGTGATGAGCACGCTGCCGGTGGGCAGATGCCGCTATGGCCTGATGTGCAATGAGCAGGGGTTCCTGTCCGACGACGGCGTTGTGGCGCGCTTGTCTGCGGATACCTGGCTTTGCCATACGACGTCGGGCGGGGCTGACCGCATCCACGCCTGGATGGAGGACTGGCTGCAATGCGAATGGTGGGACTGGCAGGTTTACGTCGCCAATGTCACCGAACAATATGCACAGGTCGCGGTTGTCGGTCCGAACGCCAGAAAACTGATGGAAGTCATTGGCGGAATGGACGTTTCCGCCGATGCCCTGCCCTTCATGGGCTTTGCGGAGGGCACGTTGGGCGGGTTTGCCGTCCGGGTGTACCGGATCAGTTTCTCGGGCGAGCTCAGCTACGAGATTGCCGTCCCGGCCAGCCACGGTGCTGCATTCTGGGCGCTGCTGACGGGTGAAGGCGCAGCTTTCGGGGCGATGGCCTATGGCACCGAAGCCCTGCACATCATGCGGGCGGAAAAGGGTTTCATCATGATCGGTGATGAAACCGATGGCACCGTGATCCCGCAGGACCTGGGGCTGGCTTGGGCGATTTCCAGGAAGAAGGCCGATTATCTGGGCAAGCGGGGCCAGGAACGGACACATCTGGCAAGCGCGGATCGCTGGCGGCTTGTCGGTTTGGAAACACTGGACGGATCGGTGATACCCGACGGGGCTTATGCCGTGGCCGCAGGCGTGAACGCGAACGGTCAGAAAAATACGGAAGGCCGTGTAACATCAACGTATTACAGCCCGACCCTAAAGCGGGGTATCGCCATGGGTCTGGTGCATCGGGGGCCCGACCGCATGGGTGAGACGTTGGACTTCTCCGTCATCCCCGGCGGTACGGTGAAGGCGCGAATCGTCGATCCGGTGTTTTTTGACAAGGACGGAGAAAAACAGAATGTCTGATCCTGTCAGCGCCCTTGGTGGCGCCGTATCCGACGGCTTTGCGCGCATCCGTGAAATTGGCCCCCTGGGCATGATCACGCTGCGTTGCAAACCTGATGTCAGCGCCTTGCCCAAGGTGGTGAAAACGGCCGTCGGAGTGGCCATGCCGGGCGTGCGGCGGATCGTCAGGGATGGCGAATGGGCGGCAGGCTGGATGGCCCCGGATGAGCTGTTGCTGATCCTGCCATACGATCAGGTTGGCAATACTTTGATAAGTATTGCCAAGGGGTTATCTGGCGATCATCATCTGGCCGCCGACGTGTCTGACGCGCGCGCTGTATTCCGCATTGAAGGGCCGGACGCCGCCGATGTGCTGATAAAGCTGACGCCCGCCGACATCACCCGTCTGGAGCCGGGCGAGTTGCGCCGCAGCCGCGCGGCGCAGGTTGCGGCGGCTTTCTGGGCCGATGATGGCGGCTACACCGTTGTATGCTTCCGGTCGGTGGCTGGCTACATGATGGGTCTGCTGACGCACAGCGCGCAAAAAGACAGTGAACTTTCTTTGTAAACAACCGGATCGCCGTTTTCAGATCACCGACTTTGGACTATCAAGGACAAGTACTTTTTTCAATACTCTGGGGGAGAACGCTCATGCCCACGAAGTCATTGTATCTTGCGGCCGTTCTGGTGGTATTTGCGTTGCCTGCACTGGCCAGACCTATCGTTTACGTGTGCCACAACTCGTCGAACCGGCAGCAGTCGGTCATTCAGGGTGAAATGGTCATTGCGCACGACGTGGCCAATGGCAGGGTGTCTGTCAACGATGGCCTGATCCAGACGGTGAACGGTGGCCCGCTCGAGGGTGCGGTAGATTCTGACAATCCGATCCGGATCGTGTTCAAATGGACCGTGGACAATGTGCGCAACCGCGGCGGTCAGAACGCCACCCTGTCCTTCCGCGGCACCTACTTCAAGGCGGATGGCCGGTTTCAGTTGTCGATGCGGCCGCTGGGTTATGACAATTCGTTTCAGGATCAGGGAACCTGCACGGTTCAGTAAGGTTAGCCCAATAGCTGCTTGACCTCGGCGGGCCGAGCGATCTTATTCACGCCAACAACCGATCCGAACAAGGAGACTGATGATGGCCTTTACCCTTCCCGATCTGCCCTATGCCCATGATGCGCTGGCGTCGCTTGGCATGTCGAAGGAAACGCTCGAATTCCACCATGACCTGCACCACAAGGCCTATGTCGACAACGGCAACAAACTGATCGCCGGCACGGAGTGGGAGGCGAAAAGCCTCGACGACATCGTGCGCGGCACCTATCAGGCCGGGGCCGTCGCGCAGAACGGCATTTTCAACAATGCCAGCCAACACTGGAACCACAATCTGTTCTGGGAGGTGATGGGGCCGGGTGAAGCGAAAAAAATGCCGGGTGCGCTCGACAAGGCGCTGACCGACAGTTTCGGATCGGTGGCGAAGTTCAAGGAAGATTTCGCCGCCGCCGGTGCAGGCCAGTTCGGCTCGGGCTGGGCGTGGCTGGTGAAAGACGCAGGCGGCGCGCTGAAGGTCACCAAAACCGAAAACGGCGTGAACCCTTTGTGCTTTGGTCAGACGGCGCTGCTGGGGTGTGACGTGTGGGAGCATTCCTATTACATCGATTTCCGCAACAAGCGCCCCGCCTATCTGACGAACTTTCTGGAAAAGCTGGTGAACTGGGACGCCGTGGCCGCGCGCATGTAATCACCGGACTGCTGAACCAAAACCCGATTGGCCCGTCGAGAAATCGGCGGGCCACTTGATTTGGCGCAAGGCACGTCGCAGCAGGTGCTGCAATACTGGCCGCATGCAGGTTTGGCTTGCCGGCCATGATGAACCCAAAGGATGCGCATATGAATCAGTTCGCACACGGAACCTTGCTTGTTGTCGCAGACGAGGAAAAGGCGTTGATCCTTGAAAATACAGGCGATGCGCGCCAGCCGCGCCTGACGCTGGTCACACGGATCGACGTGGCTGATCTGCTGGCCACGGCTGATCGGTCCGCCCGCCTGAAGGATCACCCGACCCACGAAACCACAGAGCCCGCCGATTACCCGCGCATGGGTGGTGCGCGCCTTGCCAGCGCCGTCGCATCAGCCCTGGCAGACCGTGCGCGAAAAGGCATGCGCGCGCCGCTGGTGCTGGTGGCAGCACCCCAGGTGCTGGGCGCGTTGCGGGATGTGCTGGATGACGGCCTGCGCAGCCACATCATCGCGGAATTCGCAAAAACCCTGACCGGCCACCCCCTGCCAAGGATTGCCGAACTGGTGCAGGCTGATCTTGCGGAACTTTGAACGGCGGGTGGGGTGCGATCAGGCCGGTCCAAGGGCAGTTTGCAGCGCCGCGCGCAGCGAGGTCACATCCGGCACCATCCGGTAAAGGCTGTTCAGCGATGCATCGGCAAAACCGTGGGCCACGATATGATCCATCAGCGCGACCAGCGGCTGCCAGTAGCCCTCGACGTCCAGAAGGTAGATCGGTTTGCGGTGCAGCCCGATCTGCGCCCATGTGACCACCTCGAAAAACTCGTCCAGTGATCCTGCACCGCCCGGCAGCACCACGATGGCGTCCGAGTTCATGAACATCACCTTTTTGCGCTCGTGCATGTCTTCGGTGATGACGAAGGTCGACAGGTCACGCTTGCCGACCTCCATCCCCAGCAGGTGCGTCGGGATCACGCCAAAGGTGTTGCCCCCCGCCGTCTGCGCGGCGCGGGCAACCGCGCCCATCAGGCCCACATCGCCCGCCCCATAGACAAGCCGCCAGTCATTCGCGGCCAGCATGCGCCCGGTATCTTCGGCGGCTTGGGCGAAGGCCGGGCGATTGCCGGTGCGTGATCCACAAAAGACACAGACAGAGTTGAGCTTGACCATCGGATCACTGGCTTTCGAAAAGGGTTGCGTCATCGGTTCATATCGGCCTTCTTTGGCGCAGGACAAGGTGGCACGACGGCGGGACAACCGCAGCTCGCCAGACGCAGGGGAACGACATGAGCGAAGGCAGTGCGATGGGCATGCGGGTAATCCTGCTGTTGCTGGGGTTTGGCGTTGCGGGGGGCGGCTATGCCATCTGGCGGTCAAACCAGCCAGACGCTGCCGCGACGGGCGATGCGCCCGCCGCCGAGGTTGCCGCCGCTGCACCCGTGCCCACGGCCCCCCCGGCGACCGGGGAACCGGCCACGACGCCGGCAGCCGAGTCGGCCATTGCAGCCGCGCCAGCCGTGGACCCCGAACCGGCCGCCGCCGCCGCCGCGACAGCCGCGCCTGAACCCGAACAGCTGGCACAGCCGGAATCCAGCGCAGTGCTGCCAACCTTTGATGTCGTGCGGGTCGCACCGGACGGGGCCACGACCATCGCAGGCACCGCGGCGCCTGATGCGCAGATATCGCTGCAACTCGACGGGTTTGAACAGACCCGCGTTCAGGCGGGTCCGGACGGCAAGTTCGTCGCGCTGTTCAGTCTGGCCCCCAACCCGGCCCCCCGGTTGCTCAGCATGGTTGCAACCCTTGCAGACGGATCGACGCTGCAAAGTGCAGGCACAGTGGCGATCGCCCCGATTGCGGCCGCCGTGCCGGTGGCGTCCGGCGACGCAGAACCGGCACCACCGCCCCCGGCAGCCCTGCTGCTGACCGAGGACGGGGCCGAGGTCATCCAGGGCCCGACGCCGGTAGCGCCCGGCGAGGTGGCTGTCGTCAGTGTCGATGCGATCACATATGCCGCCGA
>JAYSSN010000092.1:0-4652 GCA_043720555.1 Rhodobacterales bacterium
AATTCGTCGTCCTTGATCGGCACGGCATGGTCAGACGCGGGATAGGCCCCGCTCGCCACATCGGCCTTGAATTCAGCAAAGGCGGCAATCCGTTCACCCTGCAACCGGTCCAGTTCGGCACGGAAATTGCGGTAGGTTTTTGCATGCCGCGGTTTGTGGCCGCGCGTGTAGCCCAGTACGTCTTCGGCGAACAGATACTGTGCATCGGCATGCGGCCCGGCCCCCATGCCCAGCATCATCAGGCTGGTGCGCTTGCTGATCTCGGCGGCGACGCGGTCCGGCACCACTTCCAGCTCGGCGCCAAAGGCCCCGGCATCCTCCAGCCGCTTGACATGCTCCCACACCGCCAGCGCCTGCACCGCGGTCTTGCCCACCGCCTTGAACCCGCCGGTCCAGGTGGCTTTGGACGGGATCAACCCGACATGGCTGACCACCGGGATACCATCATCGGCCAGCGACTTGATTGTCGCCAGGCTGGACGCGCAATAACAGCAGTCGCCGCCAATCTGCATCACCCGGTGGGCCGCGCGCAGGTAATCTTCCGCCGTGACCAGCTGGCCGTACATCAACCCCACCTGCACAAAGCAATCCCCGGCGGCAGCCCGCATCTCGGGCGTCCACACCGGATCAATGATCGACAGCATGTCAATGCCCGCCGCCGCCGCCGCCGCCGCCTCATCCGGGGTCTCGACAAACAGCATCGAAATCTGGCGCCTGCCCTTCAGGGCGCGAATGTCGGCAACGGTCGGCTTCATGACGAATGTCCTGTGGTTCATGATCGGGGGGTCGCGTGGCGGCACACCTTCCAGCAATGCCGCCGGTTTGAAAAGCCCCTTCAGACGCGATGGTGTGATGTCGTCATACACCGCACCACAGCCAGCCCTTACGGGGCGGCCTGCACCTCGCCTAGCACCGCGATACAATCCCCCGGTGCAACCCGTCCCTGCCCGTTCAGCGCCACGATCAGCCCGTCATGCGGGGCGGTGATCGGACAGGGCACATCGTCGATCCGGTCAAACCGGTGCTGCAGCCCGATGATCTGGCCCTGCGCCACAGCCTGCCCCGGCACCATGCGCGGCTCGATGATGCAGATGTCAGGTGCGTACAGATAGCTGTCTTCCCCCGGCACCACCACAATTCGCTGCGGGCGTTCGCGCGGGCGCACAGCCTGCCCCGGCAGATGCCCGAAAGCCGCCAGCACATTCCACAACCCCGCCTCGGCGGTGGCCAGCGACGCGGGTGTCACAATGCCCGACCCGCCCAATTCAGACGACAGCATCAGCTTGCCCTGCCGTTCCACCACATCGTCAATCATCACATCGGCATGCGCCTCGCGCGTCATCAGCACATGGTCCGTGGCAAAGCAGGCCGCCGCGCGCAGGGCACGCGACGTCTGCGCCGCGTCCGGCAGTTCATGCACATACATCATCGGGGCAAACATAAGCGACCGCCCGCCGGAGTGCAGGTCCAGCACATGATCGCAGCGCCCGATCAGGTCGGCGGTGATCGCATGCGCCATGCGCTGTGTGACGGACCCGCGCGGATCGCCTGGAAATTCGCGGTTCAGGTTGCGCCCGTCCAATGGCGACAGACGCGTGCCCGCCATGGCCGCCGGCAGGTTGATCGCCGGGATCAGGATGATCGTCCCGTGCAGGGTGTGGCCACGCAGCCGCCGGGCGATGTTTGCAATCGCCAATGGTGCTTCGTATTCGTCACCATGCGCTGCCCCCATCACCAGCGTCACAGGCCCGTCGCCGCCGCGCAACACATGTACGGGCACGCGCACCATGGACCATGCCGACGTGTCCGATGAATGATGCAACGCCAGATGCGCCGCCTGATATCCGTCGCGCCGCCAATCGATCTGCAGCGCCATCACGGACCCGCAATGATCGGCATGATCCGCGCCGCATCATAGTTGGCGCCGCAGGTGACCACCGCCACATTCCGGCCGCGCAGCTGGCCCGCCACCTGCAGGAACCCGGCCAGCGCCAGCCCGGCAGCCCCCTCGACGATCTGATGCTCGCGCAGCGCATAGGCGCGCAAACCCAGCCTGATCTCGTCCTCGGAACACCACAGCAGCTCGTCAATCACCGCCGTGGCGATCGGCAGGGTCAGCGATCCTGCGTCCATGCCGCCTGCCACCCCGTCTGCCAGCGTATCGGTATGCGGCACATCCACCACCCGCCCCGCCTTGATCGCCGCCGCAAGTGCCGCCGACGCAGCCGCTGACACGCCATAAATCTTGATGCCCGGTCGCGCCGCTTTCAGTGCCGCACCGATCCCGCTGACCAGCCCGCCGCCGCCAAGGCTGATGAAAACAGCGTCAAGCTCCGGGTGCTGATCCAGCATTTCCAAGCCCGCGGTCCCCTGACCCGCAATGATATCGACGTCATTGTAGGGCGAGATGTAGGGGATACCGCGTTCCTGCGCCAACCGCAGGGCATGCATCTCGGCCAGACCGGACTCGGCCCCGTGCAGGATCACATCGGTGCCATAGCTGCGGATTTTTGCCAGTTTCGCCGGGGCCACGTTTTGCGGCAGAACGACCGTCAGCCTGGCGCCGGTGCGCGCGGCGGCATGGCTGGATGCAATCCCGTGGTTGCCCGACGAAGCGGTGATCGCCGCCGCCCCCGGCCCGAGCAGCGCCAGCTTGTTGGCCGCCCCGCGCAGTTTGAACGACCCGGTATGCTGAAAATTCTCGGCCTTGAAGAACAGGTTCACGCCACTGTCCGCGCCCACCCCGCGTGATGGCAGCAGGGGCGTTTCATAGATCAATCCCGCAATGCGCGCGCGCGCGGCGCGGGCGGTCTGTGCCGTCGTTTCGATCAGTGACATGGCGGCCCCTTGGCTGTGCAAAGCGACAGTGGGGCGATCCGGGCGACACTGTAAAGCGTTATCAGCCGGGGATCGGCGCATAGCCCTCCAGGCCGATATCACGCACCTTGCGCAGCAGATCAATCATCCCCGCCGTGTAGTGTCTGGCCAGCACCCGGCCCTTTTCCGCCGTCGCCAGATGCGCCTCGCCGACCACACCATGCGGGTTCAGATCGGAACTGACCCAGCCAAGGCTGACCGGCCCGGTGGGTGGAATGGCGGCTGTTTCGGCGGCTGACCGGAAATCCTGGGCAAGCGACATGTCCACAGTCTCCGGCCGGAAGGCCAGCATCAGGCTGGTTTCCGCGTCGCCTCCGTGGATGCCAAAGCGGTCTTCGCGCGCCGAAAACACCCCTGCGGGCTGACCGAAACTGCCCCATTGCGCCTTGACCGCGATCATGCCCGCGCGCACCCGCAATTCGCGGCTGAGGATCGAGCACAGGTCCAGATTGCCGCCGTGGCTGTTGATGATGACGATCTTGCGCACCCCCGCCCGCGCGACCGACACGCCGATCTGCACCCATGCGGCCAGCGCCGTCTCCGCCGTCAGCGTCAGCGTTCCAGCCGCCCACAGGTGTTCGTTGGATTTGCCCACGGCCTGCACCGGCAGAATGCGGATATCCAGATCGTCGGGGCAATCGGCGCGCAACTGTGCCAGCAAGCCTTCGGCAATCATCGTATCCACCCCTACCGGCAGATGCGGCCCATGCTGCTCGATGGCAGCTGTGGGCAGGATTGCGATGGTGCGTGCAGCATCGATCCCGACAAACTCGGGCGCGCGGTATTCGGCCCAGTCATAGCGGCGGGTCATTCGGCGGCCCCGGTATTGTTGCGCAGGGCGCGCGCCACGGCCTGCAGTTGCCCCCGACGACCCATCAACCGGTCCATCTTGCGCGACACCCGCGTCAGATGCGCCCGACGGCTGTCGTCGGTCGAGCTGTCCATCAGATAATGCGCGGCAAAAACCGTCCGCTTGCGCGGCGCGCACAAGAACCCCACCCCGCGTGTCAGCGTCCGCTTGCCGGGCGCGCCGACAATCCAGGTGAGCCAGCGGCTGGCCCCGCAGGTGGTGAACACGCCCAGGCGTTTGATGTGGTGCAAACGGGGGCGGATCGTGCGGCTTGCCTCATCCGGCATCAGGAACGCCACATCCGGCAGCATCACCCGGTCAAGCCAGCCCTTCAGCATCGCGGGCAGTCCGTACCACCACGTCGGATAGACAAAAATCAGCGTATCGCACCAGCGAAGGTCGGCGACATCGCCCTGCACCGCGTCACAATTGGACGGGCAGGTCAGATACCCTTGCCATTCCTCCACCGTCAGGACCGGCTGAAAGCCGGTTGCATAAAGATCGTTCAACCGCACCTCGGCCCCGGCCGCGTGAAGCTTGTCCAGCACAAGGTTCTTCACCGCTGCGCTGAAGCTGTCCGTCTTCGGGTGACAAAAAACCACAAGAGCGCGCATCAGAAATGCTCCATCTCGCGTTGCACCGCGGCAAGATAGCCGCAGCGCCGGGCGTCTGTCACACGGTTCATGTCGTGCAGGGCCATGTAGCGCAACTTATCAGGTCTGGCGACAAACCAAAGTGCGCGTTTTACCACCCGCGCCGGCGGATCGCCCGCAATGAACGCCCGCCAGCGGGTGGCGCCATAGGTCGTCACCGCCGCCATCTTGCGGATATTGGTCAGCGCCGGTGCCACCAGCCCCACCTGCAGGGTAAAGCTGACGCCGGGCAGGAAAACCCGGTCGATGAACCCTTTCAGGATGGCCGGAAA
>JAYSSN010000093.1:0-4647 GCA_043720555.1 Rhodobacterales bacterium
TCGATCGACGCGGGGAATCGCACGCCCACTTCGGCCAGCGTCACGCAGGCATCCTGCGTCTGGCCCAGCGCACCCAGTCCCTGCCCCAGTTTCAGCAACGCCTCGCCCGCCAGTGGTCCGTCCGGTGCGCCCGAAAATGCCTCCAGATACGCCCTTGCCGCATTCGATGTCTCGCCCAACTGGCTGAGTGCATCGCCACGGCGCAACAGCGCCTGCTGGGTCAGGGGGCTACCCGGGTAGGATTGGGTAAAGGTCGCAAAGAGGTCAGCGGCGCCGCGAAAGTCACCGGTGCCGAGCACCCCCTGCGCCCGGTCAAAGTCTGCCTGTTCGCCCATTGCAAGCTCTGCCCCGCCCGTCGCCGGGGCCGGTTCGGCGGCCACCACGGGGGCTGCCGGGGCAGGCGCAGACCCGCCAAGTGCCAGATCCGGTAGCGCCATCACGTCGCAGCCAGCTTCAAGTTCGCATACCCGGAACTGCAGATCGCCCAGTTGCGTGGTGCCGTCCTGTACCACGCGGTTCAGGCGCAGCTCCACTTCTTCGGTCCGCCCGTTCAGGCGCGACAGTTCCGCCTCGATCGTATCCAGCCGCTGCAGCGCATCGCCCCCCGCCGCCCCGGATGACACGGCACCCGAGGCGATGAGTTCAGATTTCAGCGCGTTGAACTGCCCGGCAAGGGCAGTAATCTGCGCCTTGATGTCGGCCAGCGTTTCGGGCGAGGCCTGCGCGAACGCGGGGCCAGACAGGACCAACGCCACAGAAACAACCAGCCAGCGCATCATGGCTTACGCCCCCGCGCCCATGGACAGCACCGTCACCGCCCGCCGATTGCGCGAGAAGCAGGATTCGTCCGAGCACACCTCGACCGGGCGTTCCTTGCCATAAGATACCGTCCGCATCCGGCCGGCCGAAATCCCTTGCGAGATCAGGAAATCCTGCACTGCGCTGGCACGTCGGGCGCCAAGGGCAAGGTTGTATTCCCGCGTACCCTGTTCATCCGCATGGCCTTCGATGATGATCGCATAGTCGCTGTTGGTCGTCAGCCACTGCGCCTGCCCCGACAGCGTCGTGCGCGCGGTATCCGACAGCGTGGACTGGTCGACCGCAAACAGCACCCGATCACCGACCGTCTGATTGAAATAGGCGACCGACCGCGGATCGGACGCATCGCCCAGACCGCCGCTCTGGATGCCACCGGCACCTGCACCCGCACCGCCGGGGCCACCGGCACCGAAACGGTCGGGGTTGTTACAGGCCGCAAGGGCCAGAACCGCCGTCAGAAGAAAGGCTTTCGTCACATACGCCATGGTTTTTTCCTTTTTTGGTTCGCTCGATTTACGGCAACATATCAGGTTTTTCGTGCCCTGTTAATCAGGGCAGAAGTGGCGACCACGCGGGGTCTGATGCGGGGCCCGCCGTCGGCACCTGCCGCAAATTCCGGCCCGAGATGTCGACGCTGAACAGCGCAGGCTGCCCTTCCGCCCCTGCCCCTTGACGCGTGAACATGATAACGCGCCCATTCGGCGCCCAGGTCGGACCCTCGTCCAGATAGGACGATGTCAGCAGCCCCTCTTCACTGCCATCTGTGCGCATGACGCCGATGTGGAAGCGGCCCTCGTTCTGCTTGGTGAACGCGATCAGATCGCCGCGCGGCGACCAGACTGGCGTGCCATAGCGTCCTGCCCCGCCCGAAACCCGCTGCCCTTCGCCACCACCTGCGGGCATGATGTAAATCTGCTGGTTGCCCGACCGATCCGATTCAAACACGATCTGACTGCCATCGGGCGAATAACTCGGCGCGGTCTCGATGCTGGGCGCATTGGTCAGCTGGTTCAACTGCCCCGATCCCACATCGACCGTGTAGATATCGGTATTGCCACCCCGCTCCAGGCTGAACACCACCGTCTGCCCATTGGGCGAAAAGCGCGGCGCAAAGGTCATCGTGCCGGGCTGTTCACCCAACGACCGCACGCCAAGGCTGGCCACATCCATGATGTAGATTGCGGGAAAGCCCGACGAATACGAGGTGAACAGGATGCTGTCACCCGATGGCGAAAAGCGCGGGGCCAACACGATGGAACTGCTGTCGGTCAGATACGCCACATTGGCGCCATCATAATCCATGACCGCCAGCCGCTTCAGCCGGTTATCCTTGGGCCCGCTTTCCTCGACATACACCACGCGACTGTCAAAATAGCCGGACTCAGAGGTGATGCGCGAGTAGACCGCATCCGCCACCTTGTGCGCCATCCGCCGCCAACTGCCCGGCGTGCCTGCAAATTGCAGGCCTTCGCCCAACGGCTGGCCCGATGCGACGTCGAACAGACGGAATTTCACGACGATCCGGTCGCCGGACGCGCTGACCGCCCCGGTGATCAGCGCCTGCGCATTGATCGCCTGCCAGTCGTTGTATGCGACGGGCGCATCAAAGCTGGTCACATTGCTGATGAATGCGTCGGAGCCGATCTCGCGGAACAACCCCGTGCCCGCCAGATCGGACGCTACCACCCGGCTGATATCGGACGCATACTGCCCCGCCTCGCCGTTTTCCGCGATGAACTGCGGGATGGCGAACGGCAGCGGTTCGATCACCGGGCTATCCAGGATGATCCGCAGCGGTTCTGCCTGCGTTGCGGTCGTCAGGGCACCAAACGCCGCCAGGGCAAGCGCCAGGGCCGGGATCAGGGGTCTGAGCAGGGTCATGCGATTGTCCTCTTCGCTCTTCGTGTTTTCATTGCTCGATATCGTTGTTTAGCCCGGTATGGTTCCGGAAATACAGGGGAAGAACGTGGATCGGCGAACCCTTGCATGGTCATCGCAACTGCCTCGCCGAAGCATCAAAGGTAATCTCCAGCTCTTTCCAGATGTCATACTTCTCGGGTGGCAGGGCCAGCCCACTGCGCCCCGCCTTGAAAATCGCACGGCGCGCCACCTCATAGGCCGCATTGATGGCAGCGTCTGACCCGCCGGTTCCCGCGATCAGGCGCTCGGATCCCTGGATGGGCCGGCCATCCTCGTCCACCGTCAACGCGATGGTGACCGACACCCGCAATGCTTCGCTCGACAGGGCGCCCACGTTCCACTCGCGCTGCACCTGTGCGCGGAAATCGCCCAATTCGCCACCGGTCAGCGCCTGCCCGAGGGGCGTGCCGCCACCCGACGATGACGGCGCATCAGGGGGCGGTTCTTCGGCCAGTGCCGCCGCAAGCGCCTCATCAATCGCCGCCTGATCGGTCGCGGGGGCCTCCTCGACGGGATCAGGCTCCGCAGCCGGTACAGGCGCATCCACCACGTCTTCAGGCGGAGGTTCGGCCACAGGTTCGGCCACAGGTTCGGCCACAGGTTCAGGCCGCGCGCGGGGACGCGGGCTGCTGGTGGGGGCGAGCGTGGGCACCACGACCTCTTCGGGCTGTTCGGGAACGATCTCGGTAGCGGTCGGTTCCGGTGCGGTTTCCGCGACCGGTTCGTCCTGAATGACCGGCTCTTCGGTCGGCTGCTCGGTCACCGCAGGCGTCGGCGCGTCGGATGTTTCCACATCCGGCGTCTCTTCGACGATTGTAGGGGCCACGCGGTCCACCGGGCGCTGCCGGGGCTGCACATCGGCAAGCGGTGTCGGCACCGGCTGGGGTTCGTCCGATGGCGGCAGGGGTGCGGGCTCTGCCTCACCCACGGGTCCAGCATCGGGCGCAGGTTCGGGTGGCGGTTCCTGCACCTCCGGCTCGGGTGGCGGCTCCTCAATCACGGGTTCGGGTGGCGGCTCCTCGACCACGGGTTCGGGTGGCGGATTCTGCACATCTGGCGTGGGTACCGGTTCGTCCACCACCGGCGCGGGGGGGTTGTCGTTCGCCTCGGCCGCAGCCGCCTGCATCGCCGCAAGGTCGGCTGACGACGTCAGCGATACCGTGGTGGTGGTCAAAGCCTCGGGTTCAGGCGGCGAAAACAGCCACCCCCCCAGCAGCAGCCACAGGATCAGGGCCGCATGACCCGCACCGGAAATGATCTGCCCCGTGTACATCAGCCCTTATTCGCCCGACCCCAGTGTCGGCCCGGCGGTATCCGTCACCAGCCCGATATTGGTAAAATTCGCTGCATTCAGCGCGCCCATCACCTGCGCCACCCGCTCATACGGGATCGCCCCGTCGGCACGCAGGAACACCTTGTCATCGGCGCGCTCTGCCGCAACGGCGCGCAGCTTGGTGATAAAGGCATCATCGCTGACCTCGGTATCCTGGATCATCAGCTTGCCGTCTGCCGTCATCGTCACCGTCAGCGGTTCTTCCTGCGGCGTCGGCAAGGCACTCGCCGCCGTCTTTGGCAGCTCAATCGGCACGCCGACCGTCAACAACGGTGCTGCCACCATGAAGATAATCAGCAAAACCAGCATCACATCCACCATGGGTGTGATGTTGATGTCGGCCATGGCCTTGCTGCGCCCGCGCCGCCGCCCGCGCCGTCCGCCCCCGCCACCGCCACCGCCCTGAACAGCCCCGGCACCCACGGCTTACGCGTCCAACTGGCGCGACAGGATGGTGGCGAATTCATCGGCAAAGGCCTCGTACCCGCCGACGATCCGGTCACTGTCGCTGTTCAGCTTGTTATACGCGATTACCGCCGGAATGGCCGCCACCAGTCCGATCCCCGTGGCCATCA
>JAYSSN010000094.1:0-1924 GCA_043720555.1 Rhodobacterales bacterium
ACGGTGTTGGCGACTTCTTCGGGTTCGCCAAAGCGGCCCAGCGGAAGTTCGGCGGCCTTGGCGCGCTGCCAGTCCTCAGACAGGTTGCGCACCAAGGGCGTGTTGATCGGCCCGGGAGCCACCGCATTTACCCGCACGCCCTGCGCCGAAACCTCGCGCGCCAACGCCTTGGTCATACCGATGATCCCTGCCTTGGCGGCGGAATAGTGCACCAGCTCGATCCCGCCGATCTGGCCCAGTTGCGAGGCGATGTTGACAATCACTCCCGATCCGCGCGCCAACATGCCTTTCAGCACCGCATGGGTGCACAGGAACGTGCCGCGCAGATGCACCGCGATCATGCGGTCAAAGTCGCCCACCGTCAGGTCGATGAACCGTCCCTGATGCACATGGCCCGCGCAATTGACCAGATGGGTCACCGGACCAAAAGCCGCCTCTGCCGCAGCGACCATGGCCGCCACATCGCCCTCAACCGAAACATCGCCGCCGATGGCCACGGCCTTGGCGCCGATCTGGGCCGCCGTGGCCTGCGCCGCCCCGGCCCGAAAATCATTAGCCAGCACGTCATAGCCATCCGCCGCCAGCCGCAAAGCAATGGCTTGCCCGATGCCTGAACCCGCGCCCGTGACGATTGCGGTCATGGTCATGCAATTTCCTCCTGCATGGCCAGTTTGCGGGCGCGGCGGACCGACAGGCCCATCAGGATGCCGTAAACCGACAAGAGCGCGAATGAGAACAGCGTGGTGAGCACCCCGAAAGCGAATAGGTTGGGGTGAATTTCCACGGCAAAGGTGCCGTAGATCGCCAAGGGCAGGGTCTGATCCTCGGACCCGCCCGCGGCGAACAGGGAACGCGGGAATTCATCCAAACTTAGCGTGAAGGCGAACAGCATCGCAGACAACACACCCGGGAAGATCAGCGGGAAGGTGACTTTGCGGAACGTGGTCCACGGGGTGACGCCCAGCGACCACGACGCCTCTTCGACCGATCCGTCAAAGCGGTTCAGGATCGCCAGCATGACCAGGAAGGCGAAGGGGTAGGTATAGGCCACGTGGGTTGCAAAAGCGGTGGTGTACCAGTGCCGTTCGATGCCGAGGACGTTGTTGGCCAGCAGCGAGGTGCCAAGCCCGGTCAGCACGCCCGGCACCATCATGCCCAGCACGATCAAGTAGAACACAACGCTCGACCCGGTGAACTTGCGCCGGAAGGCCTGCGCCGACATCACCCCCAGCACAGTCGATGTGACCATGGTCATGAAGGCCAGCACCAGCGACCGGATCAGCGCCTCGCCCACCGGCAAGGGAGCCACACGGGACGGCGGGGTCAGGCCGAAGATCTGCTTGTACCAGTACAGCGACCATTCGACGATCGGGAACTGCGGCCCGCCATCCGGCCCCTGCTGGAACGAGAGAATCGTCAGCACGAAAAACGGGCCGTACAGGAACAGGAGGAACGCCACCACATAGACGGCGAGGATCGGTTTGAGAATACGCGATTCCATCGCTTACAGCTCCTGCTTCAGGTCAACGATCCGCAGGAAAGCGGCAACCACCAACCCCATGACCACCGTCAGGATCACGCCCGTGACCGACGCCATCGCCCATTTGAGCGAGCCGACTTGCGTCACGATGATGTTGCCCAACAGATTCACCTTGCGGCCTGACAGCGCACCTGAGGTGGCAAATTCGCCCAGAACCATCACGCTGACGAAGATCGCGCCAACGACCACACCCGGCAGGCTGAGCGGGAAGATGATCTTCCAGAAGATCCGCCCAAAGCCTGCGCCCAGATCGCGCGCCGCTTCGATGATGTTGCGGTCGATGCGGCCCAGCATGAAGGCAATCGGGCCGACCATGAACACGCAGTAAATCTGGGTCATCCCGATGATCACGGACAATTCGGTGAACAGCAAAACCTCGATCGG
>JAYSSN010000095.1:0-4641 GCA_043720555.1 Rhodobacterales bacterium
CTCAGAAAATGAAACAGGTTGTGCAGGTCGACCTTCCAGTACCACTGGGTGTAGATGTTGGCGGGCAGGTTCATCCGGGCAAGCTCGCGGGCAAGGCCCTGCTGGCCGTCCTGCGACAGCATCGCCTCATAGTTGTCATAAGCGCGGTTGGCGTCGGATTTCAGCAAGTCCAGCACGCGGGCAGCCTCATCCCCGGTCAGCACCTCGCCCCGGCCCTGATTGTTCACCACCGATTGCGCGGCGAGGTGTTCGGGGGCGGGGATATAAAACTCCCGGTCCAATATCGAATAGCGGGCGGAGTATTCGTTGACGTTGGCGGTGCGGTGGCGGATCCACTGGCGGGCGACAAAGACCGGAAGCTTGACGTGCAGCTTGACCTCGCACATCTCGAACGGGGTGGAATGCCAGTGGCGCATGAGGTAGCGGATCAGGCCTTCGTCGTTCTGGACGTGTTTCGTGCCAGCGCCGTAGGAGACGCGGGCGGCCTGCACGATGGCGGCATCGTCGCCCATGTAGTCGATGACGCGGATGAAGCCGTGATCCAGCACGGGCTGGGCGCGGTAGAGATGCGCCTCCATCCCTTCGCTGACGGCGCGCAGCGTGGGGCGCGGGGTGGCCCTTGCAGCGTCGATCTCGGCGGTTTGTTCGGGGGTGAGCGGCATGGGGCCTCGCAGGGGTTGAGTCGCGGTTGACTATATCTTGCGGGCCGGGTGGTGGATACCGCAAGATGCCGCAAAACCGGGGGTTGCATGAATGCCACGGGCAACCAGACGCGTGGCGTGACACTTTGACTTCATCCCGGAATGCGGGCAATTTGTAACGGGTATGAATGCGAGGCTGATGATGTTGGACAAAAGCTTGTCATGGGCGGCACTGCTGGTGCTGGCAGCCTGTAGCGGTAACCCGATCGGTGACGGGACGGATACAGGTGGCGGTGGCGGTGGTGGCGGGCCGGTCGATCTGCCGGGGACGGTTACGCCGACTGCCAATAGTTCAGTCACGCGCTACGAAGCACAGACGAGCGACGGCAACGGCTATGTCTCAAGCGTGTCCTACAACGCCGGAACCGACACATTTGTTGTCGATGGTCTGGCGTTTGATGGCGACAACACCTACACCCGCGACAGTGATGTGCCCTCGCTCGGCGCTGCAGGCACAAGCGGGCCATTTCAGGTTTACGAAGCGCCGGCAGTGGTGCCGGATGGCGTGACCGGCGTACCGATCACCCAATTGAATCACCGCGCCATTCGGGGCGCGAGCGCGTCAGGCCGCTCGCAGTTTGCGATCGCCCGGACTGGCGCGTATGTCGGGTACGGTTTCGGCGGATTCGTGTATTCACGGACGGGCGGCGTCACACTGCCGACGACGGGTCAGGCGAATTATACGGGCGACTATGCGGCACTGCGCGATTTCAATGGGCGCGGCGGGCTGGAATACGCGACGGGCAGCATGACGCTCGACATCGACTTTGAAGATTTCAATGTGGACGACGCGGTGAAGGGCTCGATTTTCAACCGGCAAATCTTTGATATTGCGGGCAACAACATCACCGCCACGGTGCTGACGGCGTTGGAAACAGAAAACGGGCTGACCGCAGGTGATCTGGTGGCCCTGCCGTCAATCCTGTTCAAGATCGGTCCCGGTGCGATCAGTGCCACGGGCGAAGTTGGCGGGAATTTGTCAAGCAGCATCCTGAATGGTGACGGGGTGGCAGTGCCCGTGGAGGACGGCAAGTATTACGCCGTGATCTCTGGCGTCGGCGTGGATCAAGAGGTGGTCGGCGTCATCGTCGTGAGCGGTGATGATCCGCGTTTTGGTGATGGCGTAACAGTGCGCGAGACGGGCGGCTTCATCCTGTATCGTTGATAGCGGTGCGTGCGACCATCCTCGCTGTGGGACTTGCCCTGACGGTCACATCTGCATTTGCGGAAACCGTCAGGCTAGGGCCGGACGACCTTGAAAAACTGGCGTTCGTCATGCTGGCCCGTGGGGATGCAGCAGCAGCACTCGACATGGCCGATGCCTTGGTGGGGCGCAGTCCTCGCGACGCGACGGCCCTGATCCTGAAAAGCAGGGCCGAGCGCGCTTTGGGACGGACCACAGACGCCAGAGCCAGCGCCAGCCGGGCGTGGTCATCCTCGCGCGACGATCAGGAACGCTACGGTGCCGCGCTTGCCATGGCGCAGGCCCTGGCAACGGATGGCCAGCGGCTGCGCGCGCAGTGGTGGTTGCGGCAGGCAGCCCAAAACGCACCCAACCCGACCGCGCGCGCGATTGCCGAGCAGGATTTCCAATACGTGCGGTCGCGCACCCGGCTGCAGCTGCGCTTCGATCTGTCGGTGCAGCCCTCGTCAAACGTGAATAACGGCAGCTCCCAGTCGACCCTGACCATTCCGGGCCTGCCCTTTGTCTTCGACATCGATGGTGCCGGGCAAGCCTTGTCGGGCTGGCAAGGCACCATAGGCGCGTCGGGCCGCTACGGTCTGGGGGCCACCGACCAGACAGCGACCGACCTGACGTTTGCGATAACCTCGCAATCGGTGATCTTGTCGGAAGCAGCGCAGCGGCAGGCACCCGGTGCCCGTGGAGCGGATTTTGCCTATTGGGCCGTCGAGGGCGGGATCGCACACCAATGGATGACGTCGCCACGCACGCAACTGAACGCAGCAGTGATACTGGGCGCAAGCTCGTATGGCGGCGAACGGCTGGCCGACTATCTGCGTGTTTCGGTTGAAGGGCACCACAGCCTGTCTGACCGGAGCCGCCTGACGTTCGGCGCAACAGCCGAGCGCCAACTGCGTCTGGACGACGCGGAAAGTTCGGCCAGCATTGTCGGGGTGACGGGCGGCGGTGACTGGATCCTTGGCAATCGCGACCGGTTGAGTATTGCGGTCACGGCGCGGAATACCCGGTCCAATGCGGTGTCAGTGGATCACACGGCATATTCGGTGGCGCTGAACTGGCAGAAAGCGGCACCGGTTCTGGGTGCGGCAATCGGTGCCAGCGTCAGCGTCGAGGCGCGGGATTATCCGGTATCGGCGTATTCCACCGAAGGCCGCCACGATGTCACGCTCAATCTTGGTGCAACGGCGACGCTGACGCAGATCGATTATCTGGGATTTTCGCCGGTTGTCAGCATCAGTGTCAGTGAAACCGCGTCCAACATCAATCTTTACGATACCCAGGATGCCAGCATCGGCTTCTCCATCCGCTCTACCTTCTGATCCCCCTACCCTTCGTCGCCCCGGCTGCTAGGGTGGCACAAAAGAAGGAGCAACCCCATGACGATCCGTTATCTGCACACCATGGTCCGCGTGCTGGACCTCGACGCGTCGATCGCGTTTTATACCCTGCTCGGGCTGGAGGTGACGCGGCGCACTGACAACGAGGCCGGGCGTTTCACGCTGGTGTTCATGGCGCCGCCCGGACAGCCGGATTGCCCGGTGGAACTGACTTTTAACTGGGATGGCGATACGGGCCTGCCGTCCGACAGCCGCCATTTCGGCCATCTGGCCTACGGGGTCAGCAATATCCATGACACCTGCGCGCATCTGGCGGCCAATGGCGTGACGATCAACCGCCCGCCGCGCGATGGGCGGATGGCCTTCGTCCGCTCGCCCGACAACATCTCGGTCGAACTGCTGCAGATCGGCGACGCGCTGCCCGCGGCCGAACCCTGGGCCAGCATGCCGTCGGTCGGGCACTGGTAAGCGCGGCAGCCGCGTTGAAATTCGGGTGATGCGCACTTAGATCTGTCCTGCCAGCACGTGTGGCGCAAGGATGAGGCGGCCATGACACTGCAGATCCCAAGCGGCCATGAGTCCTGTGGCGATTGCCCGATCCGGCACCGGGCGGTCTGTGCGCGCTGTGATGCGGATGAATTGGCGGTGCTGGAAGGGATCAAGTACTACCGTACGTTCCAGGCCGGACAGACTGTGATCTGGGCAGGGGACCGGATGGATTTCGTCGCAAGCGTGGTGACCGGGATCGCCACGCTGACCCGGACGATGGAGGATGGGCGGCGGCAGATGGTGGGCCTGTTGCAGCCATCTGATTTTGTCGGACGACCGGGGCGGGCGACGGTGGCCTTTGACGTCACTGCGATCAGCGATCTGGTCATGTGCTGCTTTCGCAAGCAGCCGTTCGAGGCGATGCTGACCACGACCCCCCACGTGGCGCAGCGCTTGTTAGAGATGACGCTGGACGAACTGGATGCGGCGCGTGAATGGATGCTTCTGCTGGGGCGCAAACGGGCGCGCGAAAAGATCGCGAGCCTGCTGGTGATCCTGGGGCGGCGCAAAGCGATGCTGAAGCTGGCGCAACCGATGGGGACGATGGCCTTTGATCTGCCGCTGACGCGCGAGGCGATGGCCGACTATCTGGGACTGACGCTGGAAACCGTCAGCCGCCAGATCAGCGCCCTGCGGCAGGACGGCGTGATCCGGCTGGCAGGCAACCGCAGCGTCACCGTCCCCGATTTCGCCCGCCTGACAGCCGAAACCGGGGATGATGAGGATATCGCGGTGTGATCCGGCGCCGTTGACGGCTGTCAGTATCCATTTGTTCTGCGTCGAATCAAACATATGTCAGAATGCAACGCAGCGTGTGTCACCCGTCTGTCTGGGCACAGATTATCATGCC
>JAYSSN010000096.1:0-1917 GCA_043720555.1 Rhodobacterales bacterium
CTGGCGTCTATCAGCGGATTCTGCGCGAGGTCGAGGGTCCGCTGATCGAAATCGCCTTGGATGCAACCGCCGGAAATCAGGCCAAATGTGCCGATCTGCTGGGCATCAACCGCAATACCTTGCGTAAGAAGATCACCGACCTCGATATCCGCGTGACACGGCGGCGCAAACTGATGTAAAACCGCAACATCAAGCGTGTTGTATCGGCACAGTGCCGAATATGACACAAGATGTGGCGGCAGAGGCACACGCCCTGCCATGGGGGGCAGATGGCAGTCCGGGCGGGGCATCGCAGCACATGGGAACGGCTGGTGCGCCTGCGCCGCCAAAAGCGGGTGCAGAACGCCACGACCCTTGGGTTGGTGCTGCTGGGCCCGGTATTGGCGGTGGGCACGTTTCTGGCGCTCGGGCCGTTCAACCAGACCGCCCTGTCACCGTCACTGCGGCTGATCCTGCTGGCGGACCTTGTGTACGTGCTGGTGGTGGCGGCGTCGGTGCTGTGGCGGGTGTCGCGGATTATCGCGGACCGGCGCAGCCAGTCGGCCGGATCGCGGTTGCACCTGCGCCTGTCGGGCGTGTTCGCCATTGTGGCGCTGATCCCGACGGTGATTGTGGCGATCTTTGCCGTGCTGACAGTGAATTTCGGCCTGGAGGGATGGTTTTCCGACCGGGTGCGCGGCGTTGTCGGCAATTCGCTGTCGGCGGCAGAAGCCTATGAGGCAGAGCACAAGGGTGATCTGATCGAGGACGCCGACAAGCTGGCGAGCGATCTGAACCTGTTCAAGCAATCGAGCTTTTTTCTGCGCGATGACCAGCTGCGCCCACTGCTGACCCAAGGGCAGGCGAGCATCCAGCGCGGCTTGCGCGAAGCCTTCCTGATAAACGGCGCGGGTGCGTTGCAGACACGGGGCGAGCGGTCGTATCTGTTCGATTTCGAGACGCCGAGTGCGCAGGATATTGCGCGCGCCAAGGCGGGTGAAACCGTCGTCATTCAGGACTGGGCCAACAACGAATTCCGCGCGTTGGTGCATCTTGATGCTTTTGCCGACCGCTATCTTTACGTGTCGCGCAATGTGGATGGGTCGATCCTGTCGCTGCTGGACGAAACGCGCGAAACGGTCCGGCTGTATCATCAGCTGGAATCCGAACGCGGGCGGCTGCTGTTTGAATTCGGGCTGCTGTATCTGGGCTTTGCGTTGATCCTGATTCTGGCAGCGGTGTGGCTGGGCCTGTGGTTTGCCGAACGCCTGTCGCGCCCGGTGGGGCGGCTGGCGGGTGCCGCACAGCGGGTAGGCGGGGGCGATCTGGATGTGCAGGTACCCGAGGAAGACGGCGATGACGAGATCGCCATGCTGGGGCGGCTGTTCAACCAGATGACCCGGCAGCTGAAAGGTCAGCGCGAGGCGTTGATCGACAGCAACCGCACCACCGAACGCAGACGGAGGCTGTTTGATTCGGTGCTGTCGAACGTGACGGCGGGGGTGATCGGGCTGGACGCCGAGGGCCGGGTGGATTTCGTGAACCGTGCAGGCGAGCGGCTGCTGGATATCAAGGGCGATCCGCAAGAGATGCCGCTGTCGGGTGCGGTGCCCGAATTCGCGGCGCTGTTTGAACGCCTGCGGGATGGGGCAGGGGTGGCGGTACAGGAAGAGGTGCGCCTGACGCGCAAGGGCCGCATGGAAAGCCTGCTGGTGCGGATGAGCGTGCGGCGCAACGATGCGGGGCGGCTGGAAGGCTATGTGGTGGCGTTTGACGACGTGACCGATCTTGTATCGGCGCAGCGGATGGCGGCCTGGGGGGATGTGGCGCGACGCATTGCCCACGAGATCAAGAACCCGCTGACGCCCATTCAGCTTTCCGCCGAACGGATCCGGCGCAAGTTTCGCAGCCAGGTGCAGGAACCCGAAGACCTGGACC
>JAYSSN010000097.1:0-12685 GCA_043720555.1 Rhodobacterales bacterium
GCGGGCAAGCGGGTGGTGCTGCCCGCAGATGCTTATTACGCGACACGGCTGTTTGCCGAGGAGTTTCTGAAACCCTTTGGCGTGGCGGCGGCGTACCTGCCGACGGTGGCCTTCACCGACGCCGATTTCACCGGCGCAGGCGTGGTTCTCATCGAAACCCCTTCCAACCCCGGCCTCGATGTCTGCGACATTGCCGCCGTGGTGGCGCACGCCCATGCGGCGGGAGCGGTGGTCATCGCCGACAACACGACAATGACGCCGCTCTTGCAGCGCCCGCTGGATCTGGGCGTCGATGTGGTGGTGGCCGCGGATACCAAGGCACCCTCGGGGCATTCGGACCTGCTGTTCGGCCATGTCGCCAGCCGGAATGAGGCGCTGCTGGACCGGGTGCGCAACTGGCGGCGGCTGTCGGGGGCGGTGCCGGGGGCGTTTGAAGCGTGGCTGGTGCATCGCGGGATCGAGACGCTGGAGGTGCGGATGGCACGGATGTGTGCATCCGCGCAGGTGATTGCGGAACGGCTGGCGGGGCATCCCGCAGTGCGCGCGATCCGCTATCCGGGGCTGGCGGATGATCCGGCGCATGCTGTCTCCAGGCGGCAGATGGCGGGGTTCGGGTTCTTGATCTCGTTCACCTTGCAGGATGCGGCGGTGGCAGAGCGGTTTCTGGCGGATTGCCCGTTCATCGCGCAATCCACCAGCTTCGGGGCGACGCACACATCGGCCGAACGCCGGGCGCGCTGGGGCGATGCAGTACCCGAGGGGTTCGTCCGCATGTCGGTGGGGATCGAGCCGACAGAGCCGCTGTGGGCGGCAATTGCGGCGGCGTTGCCGACGGAATAGCGCCTGTCAGATGAGCGCGATCAGACGAGCCGCCTCAGCCGCCGCCGACGCCAGTTTGCCGCGATCTTCACCGGGAAAGAACCTGGCGCGGGTGGCGGTGGGCATCGCTTCCGGGGTTTCGATCAGCACGCGGGGGCCGATCGTGACGGTTTCGGCCTGCCATGACCGGGCAAGCGTGATCTGGGCAGCTTTGGTGGCCCCGTAAGCCCCGAAGAATTTCTGGCCGACATGGGGATCATCAAAGAACATCGCCGTGCCCTGACGCGCGCGCAACAGGGGTTCCACCATGGGGATCAGGATACCGGTCGCGCGGGTGTTGGTGGCAATCGATTTTTCCCAATCGCGGTCATCCATGGATCCTGCGGGGGCAAGGGGGGGGGCGTGGATGGCGGTATGCACCCAGACATCGACCCCGCCCCAGCGGTCATGGACCGACCGGCAGAGATGGCGCATCGCGTCGGTATTGGTCACGTCCATCGGCGCCAGCGTCAGTTGCCCGGCACCGGGCAGTTTCAACGCTTTGACCGCATCATCCAGTTCTTCCAGCCCGCCCACGGTGCGGGCGACGGCCACGACATGCCAGCCGCGCGCGGCCAGTCCTTGGGACATTGCAAAGCCAAGCCCGCGTGAGGCACCGGTGACAAGGGCGATCTTCTGGGTCATCTGCTGTTCCTGCGCGGCTGTCGATGCCTCCGGCGGGAATATTTAAGCAACGATGAAAGGGCAAGGGGTTAACCCGCACCGTGGCCAGAGGCGAGGCCGACCGCAGATCAATGACCGGCGTACCAGGCTGATCGGACAGGCGCTGCGCGGTCGGCTTCAACCTCGTCGCTCATTCCGCCGCGTTCATCTGGAAACCCTCTTCGATCTTGTCCGACGGCGAGATCGGGTATTCGCCCGAAAAACAGGCATCACAATACTGCGGCGATGCTTTGTTGCGCCCTGCAGCCTCGCCCGCTGCACGGTAGAGCCCGTCCAGCGACACGAATTTCAGGCTGTCGACACCGATCCACTGGCGCATTTCTTCTTCCGACATGGTGGCGGCGAGAAGTTTGTCCCGGTCGGGTGTGTCGACGCCGTAAAAACAGGGCCACGCGGTCGGCGGCGATGCAATGCGGAAGTGAACCTCGGCGGCGCCTGCCTCCAGGATCATGTCCTTGATCTTGCGCGAGGTCGTACCGCGCACCACGCTGTCGTCCACCAGGATCACGCGCTTGCCCTTGACCAGCGCGCGGTTGACGTTGAGTTTCAGGCGCACACCCATGTTGCGGATATGTTCGGTCGGCTCGATGAAGGTGCGGCCCATGTACTGATTGCGGATGATCCCCATGGCGTAGGGGATGCCCGATTCCTGGCTGTAGCC
The DNA here is from genome assembly GCA_043720555.1 of Rhodobacterales bacterium. Taxonomy (GTDB): domain Bacteria; phylum Pseudomonadota; class Alphaproteobacteria; order Rhodobacterales; family Rhodobacteraceae; genus JAAFHS01. The sequence continues at coordinate 2,204 of JAYSSN010000097.1, forward strand.
GATGGCGGCAGGGGTGCCGCTGTCGGGCACAGGGCAGACGAGATCGGCATCGACGGGCGCCTCACGCGCGAGTTCCACACCGATCTGGCGGCGGGTTTCATAGACCGAGCGGCCCCCGAGGATGCTGTCGGGGCGGCTGAAATACACATGCTCAAAGATGCAGAACCGCGACTTTGCAGGACCGAAGGGGCGGGTCGAGGTGACAAGGCCATTCTCGATCACGACCATTTCGCCGGGGTCGATCTCGCGCAGGAACTCGGCCCCGATGATGTCGAGGCCGCAGGTCTCCGATGACAGCGCATACGCGTCGCCAAGCCGTCCCAACACCAGCGGGCGCACGCCAAGCGGATCGCGCACGCCGATCAGTTTGGTGCGGGTCATGGCGACGACTGAAAACGCGCCTTCGACGCGGCGCAGCGCATCCTTCATCCGTTCGGCAATTGTTTTCTGGATCGAGCGGGCCATCAGGTGGATGATGCATTCCGAGTCTGACGAGCTTTGGAAGATCGAACCACGTTCGATCAACTCGCGGCGCAGGGCGGCTGCGTTGGTCAGGTTGCCGTTATGTGCGATGGCGGCCCCACCCATCGAGAATTCGCCAAAGAACGGCTGCACGTCGCGAATCGCAGTAGCACCTTTGGAGCCGGCGGTGGAATAGCGGACATGGCCGATAGCCAGGGCACCGGGCAGCGTTTCCATCACGTCGGCTTTGGTGAAATTATCACGGACATAGCCGAAGCGGCGGGCCGAATTGAAGCCGTGGTCGGGGTCATAGCTGACGATGCCGCCCGCCTCTTGCCCGCGGTGTTGCAGGGCGTGCAGGCCGAGAGCCACGAAAGTGGAAGCCTCGCCCACGCCGATCACGCCGAAGATGCCGCATTCTTCCTTCAATTTATCATCGTCGAAGGGGTGGCTGGGCATGCGCATGGGGGCTGGATCCGATTCCGCTGTCAGGATGCGCGCGGTGTAGAACAGACCGGGGGCAATGTCACGCCCCCGTCTTGTTGTCAGGCCCCGGTCGTGCGGTCAGCCACCGGTCGCGGGTGCGGCGGGTGCGGGTTCGGCAGGGACAGCATCGGCCGGTGCGGCGCAGACTTCGGTCAGGTCATTGTAGCGGGTCAGGATCCATCCCGGTGCGTCCGACGGGATCGAGGCGTCAATCCGGCCCTGGATTGAGGCCACGACCTTGGCTGTGCGCGAATCGTCGATCATCGGCACGGTATTGGCGGCCACGGCACGGTCAAAGACAACAAAGGCGATCAGCACCAGAAGCACGCCGCGCGCGACGCCAAAGAGAAAGCCAAGCGCCTGATCGATCCCGCCGAGAGCCGATCGCTGGACAGCGGATGACAGCAGCGGCGTAAAGAGGGCAGCGAGGATCAATCCGATGGCAAAGACCCCCGCGAAGGCCGCGATGATCGACAACTCACAGCTGTCGCGCAGGAAATCACCGACGACGGGCAGTTCCTTGACCAGCGGCTGGGCCTGGGGCGCGAAGATGAAGGCCAGCACGGCGGCACCAATCCAGCCGAGGATGGCCATCAGTTCGCGGACGAGGCCGCGGCTGTAGGCGAGGATCGCAGATAGCACGATGATGACAGCAACGACCCCGTCAACTACAGTAAAGTCCATGCCTGCTCTCCATTCCTTCGGGGTCAACCCGCCCCGAACATTTCGCCCACAAAGGCGGTCAGGTCCGGCATTTGCCGCACCGTCATGCCTGACGCTTCGCCCAGTTTCGACCGGCTTGGCGCAATCGCCTGCGAGAAACCAAGTTTTGACGCCTCTTTCAACCGGTTTTCGGTCTGTCCAACGGGCCGCAGCGCGCCGGACAGACTGATTTCGCCAAATAGCACCATATCTGACGGAATAGCCACATCTTCACGCGCGGAAAGCAGGGCCGCTGCGACGGCGAGGTCGGCCGCGGGCTCGCTGACGCGCAATCCGCCGGCAACGTTCAGGAATACATCCAGCCCGGTGAAGGGGATGCCGCAGCGCGATTCCAGCACGGCGAGGATGGTCGAGAGGCGGCCGCTGTCGAGCCCCACCACGGTACGGCGGGGGGTGCCGAGGGTGGATTGGGCGACCAGCGCCTGAATTTCGGTCAGGACGGGGCGCGTGCCCTCGATACCCGCGAACACGGCAGACCCCGGCGCGGGGCGGTCACGGTCGGACAGGAACAGGGCAGAGGGGTTGGTGACCTGCGCCAGACCGTCGCCGGTCATTTCAAAGACGCCGATCTCATCCGCCGGGCCAAAGCGGTTTTTCACGGCGCGCAGAATGCGGAACTGGTGGCCGCGTTCGCCTTCAAAATAAAGCACGGTGTCAACCATGTGTTCGACGACGCGGGGCCCTGCGATCTGGCCGTCCTTGGTGACATGGCCGACGAGGATCACCGCAACGCCGCGCCGTTTGGCGAAGGTCACGAGTTCATGGGCGGCGGCGCGGACCTGACTGACCGAACCCGGGGCGGCCTCGACCGTATCGAGCCACATGGTCTGAATCGAGTCGATGATGGCAAGCTGGGGGCGGGTGGCGTCGAGCGTGGTCAGGATGTCACGCAGGTTGGTCTCGGTGCCCAGCTGTACAGGTGCATCCTGCAACCCCAGACGTGCCGCGCGCATGCGCACCTGCGCCGCCGCCTCTTCGCCCGAAATGTAGAGACAACTGACGCCGCGCCGCGCAAAGCTGGCGGCGGCTTGCAACAGCAGCGTGGATTTGCCGATGCCGGGATCGCCGCCGACAAGGATGGCCGAGGCGGGCACAAGGCCGCCGCCCAACACGCGGTCAAGTTCGTCAATGCCGGAGCTTGCGCGGGGGGGCGGGGCCTCTGCCGTCGCAAGATCGGTCAGCGGGATGGTGCGACCCTTGCCGCCAAGCGCCTTGGGCCCGGCCGAGAGCGGCACCTCTTCGATGATCGCATTCCATGCGCCACAGGCATCGCAGCGCCCGGCCCATTTGGTATGCGCGGCCCCACAGGAGGTGCAACTGAACTGGGGCGAGGATTTGCTCATGCCGCCCTTACTGCCCGATGGCGCCGTAGGCAGCAACCCTGCGGCGAACGGGTTTTCTCTTTGGCCGGATACTCATTCTTTTCCGGACGCCTGATAGCTGATCCACAACGACACAAGAATGCAGGCGGTGAACAGATACAGCCCCCAGGCGACCTCGACCGTGGCCATGCCGACGCCTTTGACGACGACAATATAGAGGGCCACCAGAAACACATCGGCCATCGCAAGTTTGCCCAGAATGTTCAGCGCTGGCAGCACCTTTGGCGACAGCAGGTTGAAATGCAGCAGGGCAAGGCCGATGGTTTTCAGCCAGGGCGCGAAGATCGCCATGATGGTGACCAGCAGGGCCAGCGCCACATCGCTGTCCCACAGTGATTGCAGCCCGGTGATGACCGAAATTTCGTCCAGCCCGAACAGGGGCAGAAGGCCCGCGCGCAGCAGCGGGGCGAACCATGCGATCGGGAAAAGGACGAGGAGGGCGAGGTTGAGGGCTTTGTCGAGGCTGGTCATGGCCGCTACCGCACACTTTCAATCGGCCCGTCGGCGCGGCCATGGATGAATTGCTGCACATAAGGATCGGGCGCGGAATCGAGATCGCCCACCGGGCCCGTCCACTGGATCACCCCCTGATGCAGCATCGCGACGTTATCGGCGATGGCGCGGACCGAGGTCATGTCATGCGTGATGGTCATGGCGGTGACGCCCATTTCGACCACGATCTCGCGGATCAGATCGTTGATGACGCCGGCCATGATCGGATCAAGCCCGGTGGTGGGTTCGTCAAAAAAGATGATCTCGGGTTCTGCGGCGATGGCGCGCGCGAGGCCCACGCGCTTCTGCATGCCACCGGACAGTTCCGCAGGCAGCAGATCGGCAACGGCAGCGGTCAGGCCGACGCGGCGCAGCTTTTCGATGGCAATCGCACGGGCCGCGTCATTTGGCAGTTTGCCCGCGCCGCGCATCAGCCGGAACGCGACGTTTTCCCAGACCTTGAGGCTGTCGAACAGCGCGCCACCCTGAAACAGCATCCCGAAGCGGGCAAGAAAGGGGTCGCGTTCGACCTTTGCCACATCCTGCCCATCCAGCGTGATGGTGCCTGCGTCATGTGTCACAAGGCCAAGGATGCACTTCAGCAGTACGGATTTGCCGGTGCCCGACCCACCGATGATGACCATCGACGTGCCCTTCGGGATGGTCAGGTTCACCCCCCGCAACACGCCGTTGGCCTTGAAGGCTTTGTGAACGCCGCTGAGTTCGATCATTGCGAAAACATCAGCGATGTGAGGATGAAATTGGCTGCTAGGATCAGCACGGCGGCGGCGGCAACGGCGGTTTTCGTGGCCGCTCCCACGCCCTGTGCGCCGCGCCCCGACCCCATGCCATGATAGCAGCCGATCACGGTGGCGATGAAGCCGAAGACCGCCCCCTTGATCAGCGAGGTGATGATGTCGGACGGCTCCAGAAAATCCACCGTGTTCCGGATATAGGTGGCGCGGTTGAAACCCAGCTGTCCGGTGCCCACCAGAAATCCGCCCATGATGCCGATGATATCGCCGATGGCAACCAGCAGCGGGACGCTGAGAAATCCTGCCAGCACCCGGGGCAAGGTCAGGTATTTCATCGGATTCGTGGACAGCGTGACCAGCGCGTCGATCTGTTCGGTCACCTTCATCGTGGCGATTTCGGCGGCGATGGAGGAGGTGACACGCGCGGCGATCATCAGGCCCACCAGCACGGGGCCAAGCTCACGCACCATGCCGATCGCCACAATCTGGGGCACCACCGCCTCGGCCGAAAAACGCTGTCCGCCCGCATAGATCTGCAGGGCCAGCGCGCCGCCGGTGAACAGGGCGGTCAGGCCCACCACGGGCAAAGACAGCCAGCCGACTTGCAGCAGGGCTGCCAGAAACTCTCGCGTGTAGAATGGCGGGCGGAACAGATGGCCGATGGTCTGGGCGGCATAAATGGCAATGCGCCCGAGGCTGGCAAGTGCCGCAAGCACCGGACGACCGATGCCTGCGAGGGTTCCGGCCGGCGTCACGCGGCACCCTCGATATAGCGGCGCACATAGCGCAGGCCAAGCGCGGTCAGGATTTCATAGCCGATGGTGCCTGCGCTGTCGGCCAGATCATCCACCGTCTGATGCGGCCCGATGATGTCAAGGCTGCGCGGAACCTCGGGCAGGTGCGAGATATCGACGGTGATCGCGTCCATCGACACGCGGCCGACCAGCGGACACGGCGTGTTGCCGTCCCACAGCACCGACGCATTCGACAGCGTGCGGGGCAGACCATCGGCATAGCCGCCACTGACGGTGGCGATCAGGGTCGGACCTTCGGCCTCCCACGATGCGGCATAGCCCACAGTTTCACCGGGCGTCACTTCACGCGTCTGGATGACGGGCAAAGAGACGGTGACGACGCGCGAGGCGGCCTCGAACGGGCGGCCGCCATAAAGGCCGACGCCGGGGCGGGTCAGATCAAAGTGGTAATCGGGTCCGAGCAGGATACCCCCGGTGGCCGCCAGAGACCGCGGCACGCCGATGCCATCGGTCATGCTGCGAAAGGCGGTCAACTGCGCCTCGTTCATCAGGCTGTCGGGTTCATCGGCGCAGGAAAGGTGGCTCATCACCAGTTCCGGACCGGCTTCCAGCAGGATGGCGGCCACGGCATCCCATTCGGGCTGTTCCAGCCCCAGACGGTTCATGCCGGTGTCTAGCTGCACGCCGAAGGGATGCCCCGGCAACGATTCCAGATGCCGCGTGATCTGGTTGATCGAATTGAGCATCGGTGTGAGGTCAAGATCATGGATCATCTCGGTATCGCCGGGCATATGGCCCGACAGCACCGCGATCTGCGGGCCGGGGCCCAGCGCCTGGCGGACCGCAGCGCCTTCTTCGGCGACGGCCACAAAGAAACGCCGCGCGCCTGCCTGTGCCAGGGCCCGCACGACGCGGCCGACGCCCAGGCCGTAGGCATCGGCCTTGACCACGGCGGCTGTCTGCACGCCGGGTGCCGAATGCCGGTCCAGCGCGCGCCAGTTGGCGGCGATAGCATCCAGGTCGATCGAGAGGGTTCCGGTGGCCATGGCCGCGTTTGTGACAGCAGGGGGGGTGCGGTCAAGGGGATTTCGAGGGTGGGGGTGCGGACTTGGGGGGCATCGAGCCCCCGCGCGTCCGCGTTGCCACGCAAGGAAGGCTGGCGGCGGCCTCGGCGGCGTCGATGCAGGACGAGCATTTGTGGCAACGAGAAACAGCCGCTCGTTTTCTCTTTGTCATAATATCCGGCTGACGCCAGATACCCAGCGCCACACCGATCCTAGAACCCGACGTCCGTGCCTGACCCCTGCCAGGCCTTGGCCAGGTTGGAGAACCGCGTAAAGCGGCCTTCGAACGCGAGTTCCACCGACCCGATCGGGCCGTGGCGCTGTTTGCCGATGATGACTTCGGCCTTGCCATGCACCTGTTCCATCACCGACTGCCACTGCGCCATCTTTTCCAGTTCATGATCGCCCGGCTTTTCGCGTTCTTTGTAATATTCGTCGCGGTAGACGAACATCACCACATCGGCGTCCTGCTCGATCGACCCGGATTCACGCAGGTCCGACAGCTGCGGGCGCTTGTCCTCGCGGCTTTCGACCTGGCGCGACAACTGCGACAGGGCGATTACGGGGATGTTCAGTTCCTTGGCAATCGCCTTCAGGCCCTGGGTGATTTCGCTGACTTCCTGCACACGGTTTTCGCGCGATGAGCCCTTGAGCAGTTGCAGATAGTCCACGATCAGCACATCCAGCCCATGGGTGCGCTTCAGACGCCGGGCGCGGGCGGCGACCTGTGAAATCGGCAGGGCGGGGGTGTCGTCAATGTACAACGGGCAGGATTCGAGCGACTTTGCCGCCTCGACGAACCGGCGGAACTCGCCCTCGGTCATATCGCCGCGGCGGATCTGTTCGGAGGGCACCTCACTGGCTTCGGACAGGATCCGGGCGGCGAGTTGTTCGGCGCTCATCTCCAGCGAGAAGAAACCGACCACGCCACCTTCGACCGAACCTTCTGCGCCATCGGGCAACCGCCCGCGCTTGTGCGCCTTGGCGATGTTGAAGGCGATGTTGGTGGCAAGCGCGGTCTTGCCCATCGAGGGCCGACCGGCGAGGATCAGCAGATCCGACGGGTGCAGTCCACCCAGCTTTTTGTCCAGATCCATCAGACCGGTTGAGATGCCTGCAAGCCCGCCATCGCGCTGGTAGGCTGCGTTGGCCACATTCACAGCGTCGGTTACCGCCTTGAGAAAGCTTTGAAAACCGCGTTCCGTGGCACCCTGTTCGCCCAGTTGGTACAGGCGCTGTTCGGCCTCGATGATCTGGTCTTTCGGCTCGCTGTCGACATCGACCTTGGCTGCGCGCGCGGTGATGTCGCGCCCGAGCCCGATCAGTTCGCGCCGCACCGCGAGGTCATAGAGCATCTGCGCATAGTCCCGCGCGGCGAAAGCGGAAATCGCGGCACCCGCCAGCCGCACGAGATAGGCCGGACCGCCCAGTTCCTTCAGGCCTGCGTCATCCTCCAGAAACGCCTTCAGCGTGACCGGGCTGGCCAGCGCGTTCTTCTGGATGCGGGCGGCGGCGATCTCGAAGATGCGGGCGTGGACCGGATCAAAGAAATGCTCGGACTTCACCAGCGATGCAATCCGGTCATACACATCGTTGTTGGTCAGGATCGCACCCAGCAGTTGCTGCTCGGCCTCGATGTTGTGGGGCAGGGCGTCGGTGTCGGGATTGACCGGTGCCGGGGCAATCGCCCGCAGTGCTGCAACCTCGTTCATGTCCGTCCCTCTGCCCGCTTGATCCCCTGCGCTACGCCCATCCGAGGGCTTTCGCAACAGGAGCAATTCTGTGGATAACTGCCTGTATAGTGCAACGAATTAGTGTTGCCTGCGTTCATCACCGCAAGATGTTGTGACAGACTAACATAAAATGCGATTCGGATCAGGCCTCGCGCCGCCTTGTCCACAAACGGCCCACAGGGGCGGCATGCGGTGGCTGGCCGACCGTGACAGATTTGTTACGCGCCTTTTCGCGCGTCCTGCCAGGCGCGGGGGGCCTGAAGGAATGTTTCCACTTCGGCGAGCGTCGACTCATCGAAATCCGCCATGCCGCGCGCTTCGGCCAGCACATCCCACCAAGTGCACAGATGATGCAGCGCCACCCCGTGATCCGCCAGCTTTTGCGTCGTGTCCGGAAAAATTCCGTAATAGAAAATCACCGCCGTGTGGGCACAACTCGCCCCCGTTTCCCGGATTGCATCGACAAAGGACAGCTTTGATCCGCCGTCGGTGGTCAGGTCTTCGACCAGCAGCACGCGCTGACCTTGCGTCATCACGCCTTCGATGCGTGCATTGCGCCCGTAGCCCTTGGGCTTTTTGCGCACGTAGGACATCGGCAGGGCCATGCGTTCGGCCACCAGCGCGGCAAAGGGGATGCCCGCTGTCTCGCCGCCCGCGATATTGTCAAACGCCTCGACGCCTGCGTTGCGCATCACCGTCACGGTCAGGAAATCCATCAGGATCGCCCGGATGCGCGGATAGGAAATCAGTTTGCGGCAGTCGATATAGGTGGGCGATGGCAGCCCGCTTGCCAGCGTGAAGGGCGTTTCGGCATTGAAATGCACCGCCTTGATATCAAGCAGCATCCGCGCGGTCAGGCGGGCAATCTCGGCGGCGGGGGGGAAGGAAGAAGGGATCATCAGGGGCCTTTAGTTGCGCTTTTCATCGTTGTCCAAATATCCTCATAGACGGCTCCTGCACCCGGCATGCAGGGCCGCGCCCGCTATCCTTCCACATGCCAATGCACGGGGAAACCGGGGTCAAACACCGTCACGGGGCCTGCTTCTGTCAGGATTTTATCCGGGTAGGTTTCGGCGGTGCTGCGCCGCACCAGGCGCAACCGGCCATCGTTCGGGGCCAGGCCGTAGAAGGCGGCACCATGAGCCGAGGTAAACGCCTCCAGCCGGTCGAGTGCGGCTTCATCGTCAAACACTTGTGCCAGGATCGCCATCGTATTGGTGGCAGTAAAGCAGCCCGCGCAGCCGCAGGCATGTTCTTTCAGCGCATCGACATGCGGCGCGCTGTCGGTGCCCAGGAAGTAGCAGGGCTTGCCCGATGTCGCCGCCGCACGCAGTGCCAGACGGTGGGTTTCGCGCTTGGCCACGGGCAGGCAATAGTAATGCGGGCGGATGCCGCCTGCGAGGATGTGGTTGCGGTTGATGCACAGATGATGCGTGGTGATGGTGGCGGCAAGGTCTGGCCCGCCACTGGCCGCATAAGCAGCACCTTCGGTTGTGGTGATGTGTTCCATGACCACGCGAAGGCCCGGCACACGGGTGCGCAGGGGCTCAAGCACGGTGTCGATGAACACGGCCTCGCGGTCGAAGATATCAACCGCAGGATCCGTCACCTCGCCATGCACGCACAGCGGCAGGCCGATTGCGGCCATGCGCTCCAGCACCGGCATGACCTTGTCGATGTGTTTCACGCCGGACTGCGAATTTGTCGTCGCCCCGGCGGGATACAGCTTGACCGCCTTCACCAGCCCGCTGGCATGGGCGGCGGCCACGTCGCCCGCATCCGTGCCTTCGGTCAGGTAGAGCGTCATCAGGGGCTGAAACGCCATGCCGTCGGGCAAGGCCGCCAGAATGCGGTCGCGGTAGCGGGCGGCCTGATCGCCGGTCACCACGGGGGGGGCGAGGTTCGGCATGATGATCGCGCGGGCGAAATGGCGGGCGGTTTCGGGCAGCACGCCCTGCAGCATCGCGCCATCGCGCAGATGCAGATGCATGTCGTCCGGGCGGCGTATGGTCAGGCTTTGGGTCATGGTGCGTCGCTAACGCAATCGTGTCGTCGTTTCCAGCAGAAAGGCGGTGGTGAGTTTTCGGTGGTTGCATGTCACGGCTGGCATGGGCGCGGGTCGAGGATCTGCAATTCCTGACCATCGACGACTGACCTGGGTCCGCGTGCCGCCGTGGCAGTGACCTGCCGGCGTTACGGTTGATTTTGTTCCAGCTCGGCCAGACGGCGGCGGAATTTGGGCGCATTCAGGCGGCTGACCACGGACCGGCACACGGCCTTGGCACGTCCGGTCCGGCCCGCGGCCTCGGTCGCGGCCAGAATGCCTTTGAGATAGGGGCCAAAGTTGCGCCGGATGCGCCACATCCGGGCGAAGGCCGCGCTCGAAAACGTGCCTTTTGCGGCGGCTTGCAGGATGTCAGGCATCAGCCCGGTCTGCATCAGCGCCCATTCGGTGCGTCCCGCCAGATGGGGCATCCCCAACGGCGTGACCCACGGCCCGGCAAAGAGCGAGACATGCATCGCGTCAAGCGTCACGGTGGGATCATAAAACGCAAAGACCTGGCCCGCGCCTTCGGTCATGTCGGGCGCATAGCCATAGCGCGACCGGAAATCCAGCCGCCGTCCGGCGG